>CAMDDI010000260.1 GCA_945890905.1 Bacteriovorax stolpii | reverse complement strand
CATCTTCTGGAGATGCTGCACTGAGATCCACAATTGACATGATTCCTTTCTGAACAAGAACCTGAGCGGTAGCTTCAGAAATGTTAGAAAGTTGAACCAAATTCTCTACGGCAAGTTTCACTCTCTCTTGAAGTTTAGCTTTAGAGATGATGTTGATCTTCCAGCTTGTAAGCATCGCTGCAAGACGAACGTTTTGTCCGCGTTTACCAATAGCGAGAGAGAGCTGATCGTCTTCAACGATCACATCTAAAGTATGTTCATCGTGGTTTAAAGAAATAGACTGAATGTCAGCAGGTGCAAGGGCCGCACGAGCGAAGGTTTCAGTATCTTCATTCCAACGAACGATATCAATTTTTTCACCTTGAAGTTCATTCACGATGTTTTGAACGCGCGAACCTTTCATCCCTACACAAGCTCCAACCGGATCAATGTCACGGTCCTTAGTCATCACGGCGATTTTCGCACGATGTCCTGGCTCACGGGCAGCAGCTTTCACTTCGATTGTTCCATCAGCGATTTCGGGAACTTCAATTTCAAAAAGTTTCACGAGGAACATTGGAGATGTTCTTGTAAGACGAATCTCTGGTCCACGGTTAGTCATAACTACGTCTGAAAGATAAGCTTGAATACGGTCGCCTGGTTTGAAAGATTCACCGAAGATGATTTCTTTCTTAGGAAGAATTGCATCAGACTTACCAAGATCAATCACGACGTTACCTTTTTCAAAGCGACGAGCGATACCTGTAACCAAATCACCTTCACGGTGCTTGAATTCAGAGAAGAGAATATCTCTTTCAGCATCACGAACTTTTTGAAAAATAATCTGTTTAGCAGTTTGAATATCAACGCGAGAGAAACCAGGGTTTTCAATTTTAAGACCTAGCTGATCTCCCATTTCGCAAGCTTCATCGAGTTTTTTAGCAGCGTCGAAATCGATTTCAACAATTCCATCACGTACTTTTTCTACAACGTTTTTGTATTGGAAAATTTCAACTTCGCCATCTTCTTCGTTATAGCGGGCTTCGTATTCACCCTGAATCCCGAATTTCTTACGGGCAGTAACAAGGAATGCTTGCTCAATAGCGCCCACGATAAATTCTTTTTTTATTCCACGATCTTTACCTAGTTGCTCGATGACTCGTCCTAGTTCTGAAAAGTTCACTATTACTCTCCTTATTCACTCACCGATTTCAAATCGGGATCTAAATTTACTTTCTTCACTTGTTTATATGTCAGCTTCAATTTGAAGCCTTTAATATCAATTACAAAATCATCTGCCGATACTTCTTCTAATTTCCCGCGAAGTTTTTTTTCTCCCGCAATTCCTTTGGGTGCTCCCGCCAATTGTTCTGGAGAAAGTTGACCCATAACGACCACAGCGAGAATCTCACCCATGCTCATCTTGAAATGTTCAAGGTTAACAAGATGGCGGTAAACACCTGGAGAAGAAACTTCCAGAACAACATCTTCCGGAATCCAGGTCTCTACTTCGAAAGCAGGAGAGAGAGCGTGATCGACTTTCACGCAATCTTCGATGAGCGCAGATCCTGTTCGAGGATCTTGAATATATAATCGAAGAAGCTTTTGGGCCGTGATGTATTCCAAGTCGTAGAGTCTGTATCCAGCTTCTTGAACTATGGGTTCACACATGTGAAAAAACTTTTTTTCCACACCAAGGCGATCACGATATATATCCATAAAAATAAAAAAGGGTGGATTAAATCCACCCTTTCTCCAACTAACAACTCAACGAGTAGGCGTACTTTTTAACAAAGTTGAAACAAAAGAGCAATGTAAACCCGTAATGGGTTATAGCGTCAACTCCATACTCTGGGCGTCGGTACCATCAGAATAGTAAGCCTTAAGTACTCTAAGAGTCTTAAAACCCAACTTTTCGTAGAAATTAATGGCCGCAAAGTTTGATCTCTCTACTTCCAGATAGACTCGAGAAACATTCTGAGACTTTAAATACTTCACTAAGCTATTGAAAAAATGTGAGGCTTCTCCCTTTTTACGGAAATCTTCTAGGATCATGATCTTGAGCAAATGGGCCATGTCTTCACCAGGAAGATAGTGGAAAAGGGCAAATCCCAGAATCTTGTCTGATTTTGTCCAAGAGGCCACGAGATGATGCTGAGGATTTAATTCCTGCCAATTATTATCTGACCAAGCTCTTTCAAAGTGTTTTTGATCCAAAGAAATGACTTCTTTCCAGCCCAAATCCTGAGGCGAAAGAAGCTGCGCCTTACCAGTAGTACTCATGCCCAAACTGCTTATCCAAAGAATCTGTGAAAAGATCTACAGAAGATCGGATTGAATCGAAGGTCGTGTTATTGTTCTTCATCTGACTGCCGTAGCGAGTGCGCAAATAAATTTCCATCTCAAGAAGCTTTTTGAAATTTGTTTTTAGTGTGTCTTTATATAGGACTTCGGAATTGCATTTATTTTCTTTGGTTCCTTCGCGGATCACCTTAGATAAGTCAGCCGAAACTTTTTCTTTCTGGTCTTCTGAGTAGCGAAGCATCTTAAAGAAAATTCTGATTTTTAAAAGAAGTGGCTCATGCTTGTGCATAAAGGTGCGAACAGCTTCATCTTCTTTCGGAAAAGCTGCAGTGAAAGCATCCAATTCTTTGATAAAACTTTTACCAAAATACTGAACGACCAAGGCATCGTCATAGACGCAACTTAAGCCTTTAAGGTTTCGTAGCTGGAAATTGATGTCTTGAATTGAGATCGTGCGGTCAACGATTTTGATGAGATATCGATCTGCAGAGACCAATCGAGAAGCCGGAGCTGCCCAAAGGGTCTCTGCGATCAGAAAATTAAACAGGACTACTAATTTCAATATTTCCGATGTTCTTTTGCTTAACAACTTCATTCTCTTTGTGGAAGCGAGCATTCACACGTGGGTTGAAGGTATAACCATCTTTTCCACGAAGAATATACTGACGCTTAATTCCCTTAGGTTCAATCAATTTTCTTAAACGACTGATACTAGTATAGATCAATTTATCGTGAATCAAAGGATTGTATTCATCTTTCCAGATCATCTTCGCTAGATCTTCTTTATTATAATAAGTCCCAGGAGTTTGGGCGAGCAAGAAAAGAATTTCGAGAAGAACAAAGCGGTGTTTGAAATCAATCACTCCTAAAGCTTTCTCATGGATCACACGGTTATGACGGTCAAGATAGAGATCCACACTTGAATCGTTCACATCCTCAACTTCCATCATAATGAGCTGCTGAAGACGTTTGAAGTACTCATCATCAAGTGAGTTCTGAGCAAGGCCAAAGAGCATAAGAGCTTTTGAGAACTCTCCCATTTTCTTCAGAGAGATCCCTTTATTCAAGAGAACGTAGTTATGCATGTTCCAGCAACGTTTAGAGTGAAGAAGCTTCATGGCCAAATCATATTGTGGAAGGGAAGCTGTATATTCGCCCAATTCTCTTAGAGAATTACCCCAGAGAAGGTGCATACTACCTTTGAGGTAGCCTTTTTTGAGGATATTCAAAAGTTCATTTAATTGATTGAGATGGTTCAAAGCGTCTTGGAAATTCTTCATTTGGTAAGCATTAGTCGCCATGGCGTAAAGAGACTTGGCCATAAGTTCAGGCTCATTCTCCGTTTGGGCCTTGCGGTATGCTTGATTGAAGTTCTTTTGAGCTTCAGAAAACTCGCCTCGGTAAGTGTTAACTACAGCAGCGTTATAGAAATACTCGCCATTCAAAGATGGAAGTGTTGAAACAGTCTTATCTAGAAGCTCACTTGAGAGTTGAATGTACTTATGAGCTTCTCTTTCATTGAGACTTTCAGAGTAGATACGAATAAGGAAGCCATAAATTTTAAAGATCGCAAAAGCATCCTGAGGAAGCTCTGTACGGGAGAGGGCCACAAGAAAATGCTCTTCAGCTTTTTCAAAATCAGCCTTATCATAAAAGATTTTGGCCAAACGGTAATGGGCCTGACCTTCAATACGACTTGAATC
>CAMDDI010000259.1 GCA_945890905.1 Bacteriovorax stolpii | reverse complement strand
GAGCTTTTGAATATGATCAAGAGATTTTGGGTTTACCAAAACTTTAATATCAAAATCTTTTAGAGCGTTGTGATCTTTTTCCAAAACTCGGAGTGTTTCGTAGAGAAAGTAGGCATCATCTTGTTGAATGATGAGAATTTTTTTTGGTGAAGTCATAGAAGGTCCGATGGTTGAAATTGAGACATACAGCTAGCTCTTTGCGGTTTGCAATTGAACATATCTTGGATCGCAGCTTGTCCCAAATAGATCTGATCCATGTCAGATTCTTTATTGCCCGGAGTGTCTTTGGTAAAACTTGGAAGAGATAGTGCGAATAATCCCAAAGCTTCCAGCTTTGAAGCCGGTGGGTGAAGTTGAATATAATTTGAGACAATCCGGGCGGCCCAAATCTGAGCACTTGTTTCTGTATAATTACTTTTCTGACAGACTTGAGTCTGATCCAAAGTAGGGTATAGGGCCCGAGTTTGATTATTTTCAGCTAGACAAGTATACACTGGTAGTGTGGGATTCTGACTTAGAGCAATTCCATGATCAATTGTCTTGAAGCTTCCATTTTGCAGAAGAGCTTTAAGAGCAAGTTCACTGGATGGATCCTTTCTCACTTGGGCATCAAGACCAAGTCCACGAGTACAAAGCTCTTGCAGGGACTTATCATCTGGCAGAGAAGAAGTATCTATGGCGGGTATAGTTTTTTCTAAGAGATGAGCACTGAGATGGCATAGATCAAGAGCATGACCCATTTCGTGAGCCATAAGGGATACAAATGCGAGTCTTGGAGATTTCAAAGCACTATTTTTAATTCTAATGGTGAGGTTCGATGTGGAGTGTGAAGCCTCTGCCAAGCCTCGATCTGTGAAGCTGTAGCTAAAAGAATTAATTCTATTGATTATGAGTTTTTGAGAAGCATTTAACTGGTTTTCGGTTTTTGATCCAGATATTTCTTTGATGAGAATTTCTGAGATTTCATTAATAACTCTCAGAGCTTCAACTTCAGTTATGCCAGGTAAATCCCCCAAAAGTTTTTGACGATTCGAACTTTGAGATTCCACGACTCTTATACCTTCAGCATTTACATTCTGCGGTTTCTCAAAAAAGGGATTAATGATATAACCACCATTTCCTTCGGTAACCTTAACAATTTCTTTGTCTTGAGGAAAAAAGTGTTTGTTCTGCTGAAGAATCTCTCGCGTTGAGCACGGAGGGGTCACTTCTGAAAATGCTGATTGATTTGAAAAAACCAATAGAAATAAAATGGCGCAGGTTTTTCTATTGGAAATGTACATGATCCTACTTCGTATTTGAGAGATTATACCCTTTAATACTTTCGCTTTGACGATGCGTGCTTTCGATTTCACGTCTCATCTCAATCTGATGTTCTTGTAGTTTTACTACAAGCTTCTCATCAAGCTTCTTGATATAATCAATCTGACGATTGAAGTTTTCACGCTGGTCCAGTGTGGCGGCTTGCCAGTCAATGTCGCGTGAGAGTTTATCAATAACTAAAAATAAACGATCACGGTTTTCCGTGAAGCCTTCAAGCTTATCTTGATCAATGGGAGCATTTAAAATGCTTTCAGTGAGCACAATAGCTTTCATCACAAACTCTTCAAACAGGAGAATGAGTTTTTCCATTAAGCGCTCTTCGTGCCGGCTTGAGTCTTCAGCGTTTTAATCGCTTCTGTCCAACCGTCATAAAGAGTATTGAGAACTTTCAGACAACCCTCAAGATGGGATTTTTCAATCTTGATGTTGGCCTGTGTGCTTGAGTAAAGAATGTAATCATAAAGTGAAGAAAGCTCTTTTGCTACATCTCCGCCCACTTCGAAATCAAGGCTGTTTGAGAGTTCAACAACGATGTCTTGCATCTTGCCGATGTACTCGCCTTTCTTAGAAATGTTTTTTTGCTCAATGGCTTCAATAGCTTTCTTGCAGTTTTTGATAGCAGCTTGATAAAGCATAAGAAGAATTTGTTCTTTGCTGGCCGTTTCTACCGAAGTTTTTTTATAGGCACCTAAACCGTAACTCATGAAATCCTCCTCCAAAAGAGAGAGACCCAATTTAATGATCCCGATAAAATCTTAACATGTGGCAAATGGGTTACAAGGTGGGCAAAAAACTATCTATCCGAGTTGTTGAGTTCCTGGCACTGATGTCATTCCAGCTAGTCCCGCGCCTTGGCCTTTGATTTTAGAAATTGTCTCTTCTAGTCGGGCAAATTTCTGTTTCAAAATATCTTCTTTTTGAGCAATCATGCGCTGGCGAGTTGCAATTTGGCGGTCAATTTGGCTGATGTTATTTTGGAGACCGCTTTTTCTAGTCGTCAGTACACCTGTAGGTTGAGCGAGCATGGTTTTAGCTGCTTCCTCTAAGTTATCCATAAATCCCGCGGTCTTTCCGCCTTCCATAGAATATTTGCCAGTTAAGACTTGAGATACAGCTTTATAGTCTTTAGACAGGGCCGCTTCAAATTTGGCTTGATCCAAAGCTAATAGACCACTTCGTTGGAAGGTCACGCCTAAATCCCCCATTCGCATGGGGCCTGCATCGGTTTGGATAGGCATGAAGATGGCCGAACGAATTCTACTTTCAATTGTGGTAAGAGTTAAATCACCACCGAGAGTACGGGCCGTATCAGTTTTCTCATCAAGTGAGTTTTGTTCTTTGATGAATTTTAAAACATTGTTGATGTTATCGATGAGACTGTTAAATTTCCCCCCGATCTTCTGCACATCTTCTTTAATCTCAATGTTGATTTCTTCCCCGGGTTTGGCCTTCTTTAAATCGATGGTCACCCCTGGAATAATATCAGTGGCCTTATTACTAGGAAGTTCAATTTCAAAGCCATCCAACTTTACTTTCGCATCTACTGCAGGACGCTCTTGCTCAAAATAAATATCCACTTCACCATCTACCAGATAGAGATGAGGGAATTCAGCTTTAGCAGCATCACCGGTTTCATTCATGGAGATAATGAGCTTAAAGGGTTCGTCGCCCCCTTTCCCATCATCAACAACGCTGGCCTTCATTCCTAGTTCGGGATCACCATTAATCAGTTTGGCCATACCTGTGAGGTTGGCATGTGCTTCATCAACGTAAATTTCTTTGTCTTCACCATCAGGCAGTTGAACTCGGATGTAACCCACACCTGTGTAGGTTTTATCTTTGTCTTCTACGCCATTAGTAATTGCGGAAGATTTTTGTGCAAGGGATTCTACTGAGAGTGTGTATTTACCAGGCTCTGCAATGTTTTTATCGGCGGTCACCGCAACTTGCGAGCTCTTACCAGTATTGATGTCGAGTTCTCGTAAACTTCTGGCACTTTTATTTTTGAGAATTTCTCCACGCATGGCTTCGACTAGGCCCGTGAGTTGTCCCACCAAAGCTTTCTTATCTTCGATTTTGCCTTTGCGAGCTTCCATTTGTTTGATGGGCATTTTTTCGGCTTCAACGATCTGTTGAACGATATCTTTCGGGAGTCCTGAATTGATGGATCCAAACGCGATACCCAAGCTTTTCCTTCGGGCATTCTTCCTGAATACCCACTCACAACTTTAGCATGGGACATAGTTGATGCAAGTGGGAAGAAAGTGAGCTACGATTGAAAAAAGAGAGAAGGTGAACAAATCCCTCTCTCTTTTTGTAGTCTAGGGTGCGAAAATCTCTGTGAGATAGTCGCACTAATCTGATCGGGTATTATGGAAAGAACTTTAGAAAAAAACTCAAGTATTGTGTGGGAAAAGTCCAAGTTCTTTATAAATCGTCTACTTATATACTTCTCTTTCCTTCTTTTGCCAGTCTGGATCCAAAAAACCGTAGAATTGAACATTTTTGCCCAATCCGTCCTCATGATGTTCTATCTGATGTTCATGGCAGGGCAGTGGTACTTCCTAGGTAAAGAGATTGATCATCGCCTTAAAATCTATTTCAGGGCCAATTCCAGCATTGACCGAGTTCTTTACCGAGTCATCATTGGAAACGCTACTATGATGGTGATCTTTAACCTCATGG
>CAMDDI010000258.1 GCA_945890905.1 Bacteriovorax stolpii | reverse complement strand
ATAAAGTTGAGGAGAAAATTGAAGGCGAAGTGGATTTAAGTAAGTGGGACTTTAAAGCTAGTTTTGATTATATTCCGTGTGGAGCTTAGGAATCTCAATCACAAAAGTCGTGTTCGGATCTTCTTCGAGATAAAACAATTTCCCTAAATGCTCTTCGATAATTCCTCGAGAAATACTTAAACCTAGACCCGTCCCAACACCAACATCTTTTGTGGTAAAAAATGGTTGAAAGAGTTTCTTTCTAACTGCAGGAGCAATTCCTTCACCTGAATCTGAAATGATAATGCGGTAGCACTGATCATTTTCTTCCATGCGGATGCGGATCCATGGGTGAGCGAAGCTTGAAGTCGCCTGATAGGCATTGTTAATTAAATTCAGAATAACTTGTGAAATCTCTACAGGACGACAATACACGAAAGCATCATGAGGAAGTAACTTCACATCTACCGCTGTCCCATTATTATTGATTCGCTCCTGACAAATATCCAAAGTCTCTCCGATAATTTTATTGAGGGAGTACTTCACTTTCTCATCCATACTCGACTCACGAGAGAATCGTCTCATCCCGTTCACTATTCGTGAAATTCGTACCACGGTTGCGTCCATTTTATCGATGTATTGCAAAAGAAGCTCAGGGGTCAAAGATTGTCTTGAAGAGTGCCGGCGAAGAAGATCGATATAACCTTTTATAATACTCAATGGGTTATTGATCTCGTGAGCTATACCTCCGGCCATCTCGCCTAAGGCCGAAAGTTTTGAGGCCTGAGTAAGTCTTATCTCAGCTTCTTTACGGCGAGTAATGTTTTCTGCCATGATCACCACTCCACCAATCTTTTGGTAGGCATCTTTCCACGGCTGAATTACCCAACGAAGCCACATCTGTTGACCCGGAGATAGTTCGATTAAGGCTTCATCACGGCTGACGGTTTTCCCCATGAGAGCTTCTTCCATATCTGCAATCCACTCAGATCTAAACACTTTTCTCACACTCTCGCCTTCAACAGCTACGGAGAACATCTGCCATTGATCGGCCCACTTCGAACTAATGGCAAGATAGTTGAAATTTTTATCAAGCATGGCCACCGGAGTAGGAAGAGATTCAATCATGGCCTTAAGCTGTAGCTCGGAGGTGATAAGACTCTGCTCCCACTTAATCATTGCAGTAACGTTTACATTCACTCCCGTCACTCTAAGAGGAAGACCATCTTCATTTCTATAAATCACGCATCCTCGATCTAAGCACCACTGAATTTCTCCATGCTTAGTGATCATACGATAGCGGCACTCATAAAAAGCAGAATCACCCTTGAGATGCTTATCAAGTTCTTCAAAGACTCGAGGCATATCTTCTGGATGAAGACGCCCTTTAAAGGTTTCTAAATTTTGAGGTAATTCATTGTATTCGAAACCAAGTTTGGTATACCAAGTTTTATTCAAGTTAAGTTTATTGGTTTTAAGATCCCAGTCCCACTTACCTACTTGAGCACTTTCTAAGGTAAGATCCAAACTGAGCTTAGCCTCATTGAGATCATCGAGCTTTCGCTTCAAATCGTTTTCGAGATAATTAATTCGATGACGAAGCTCTTTTTCGTAATTATGTCTTTTCTCGGATTCAATATAGCGCCCGATTAAAGCTGAGCACCCACCAACAAAGCTTTCATCTTCCAAGTCCCATTCACGAGTTTCGAATCGGTTTTCGCAGCATAAAACACCCACGATTTCGCCATCTGAATAAATAGGCACATCAATTAAAGCGTGAACATTAAAAGGTTTCAAATATGTTTTAACAAATTCCGAGGTCACAGGGTCTATCATGGAATTGTTAGAAGAAATCGAACGACCTTCGTTAAGAGCTGTGAAATATTTTGGATAATCTGCTTTTTTATAAAAAGAGCCGTGAGTTGGAGACTCACCCATGATAAAAGTCATCTCTTCATACATGGCATCCTGATCGATGGTAAAAAACCAAATGCCGATGCGCTGGATATGCATAGTTTCAGCAATTTTCTCAGCGATAATTTTGAGCGCATGATGACGGCCACTGCGATAAATTTCAGAGTTTTTGGCAAACCAGCTTTGGGCCTGGTGATATCTTTCAGATTTTTCTGTCATGAGAAGCGTTCCTCTAGGGCATTATTGTACCTGATCCGAGCAGAAACATTTAGTAATATTTCCGCTCTCGATCAAGGAGTTACCTAAAGTAGCTAAATTAATTCTGTGTTTTAATGAAGCCCTGCGCGGCGAAGGAGGGCACCCACATCTGGCTCTTGTCCACGGAAGCGTTTGTAGAGTTCCATTGGATGTTCAGTGCCGCCTCTTTCAAGAATTGCTTCTCTGAATTTACGGGCAACTTCACGGTTAAAAATTCCTGAAGTTTGGAAAAATTCAAAGGCGTCTGCATCGAGAACTTCGGCCCATTTGTATGAGTAGTATCCAGCTGAATAACCACCAGCAAAGATGTGAGAAAAAGAAGTTGAGACACTTGTTCCCGGCATTTTAGGAAGAAGTGTTGTCTTATCTGTGGCCTTACTTTCAAAAGCTGCAACATCGGTAACAGTTTTAGGATCAACTGAATGATAGGCCATATCCAGGAATGCGAAAGTGAGCTGTCTCATGGTTCCTAGACCTTCGAGAAATTTTCCACTGGCCTTAATTTTTTGAACAAGATCAGCTGGAATTTTTTCGCCAGTTTCATAGTGAGTAGCAAATAAATCTAAGCACTCTTTTTCTAAAACCCAGTTTTCCATTATTTGAGAAGGAAGTTCCACAAAATCCCAGAAGACATTGGTTCCTGAGAGTTCGCGGTACTTCACTTTAGAGAGAAGGCCGTGCAAAGCATGACCAAATTCATGATAGAGAGTCAGCACTTCATCAAGGGTAAGAAGAGAAGGTTTGGTTTTAGTCGGTTTTGTGAAGTTACAAACTATCATGATGTGAGGTCTCTCAACCTTACCATGATACATCCCCTGCTCTTTAATCCCAGACATCCAGGCACCACCGCGCTTAGTTGTACGAGGAAAAAAATCTGTATAGAAGAGACCAATAAATGATTTTGATTCATCATCAAAGACTTCGAAAGTTCGCACATCCTCATGATACTTGGGAATATTGAACACTTCTTTGAAATCAAGACCGTAAAGAAGCTTAGCAACTTTGAAGACTCCATCCACCACATTTTCGAGCTTAAAGTATGGACGGAGCATTTCATCATCCATACTCAATTCATTTTTTTTCAAAATTTCTGAGTAGTAAGCCGAATCATATGATTGGAAATCTTCGATACCATCCAAATCTTTGGCGAGCTTTTTCAAACGATCAATATCTTTCATCGCGTGAGGTTTGGCCTTCACTAATAGCTCATCCAGAAAATCCATTACTTTCTTTGGAGACATCGCCATTCTCTCTTCAAGAACATAATCTGCGTGAGTGTTGAAACCCAGAATTTTAGCTCGCTCAGTGCGCAGTTGAAGAATGTCTTTTAGGTTTTGCTGATTATCATAGGCCGTATTGAAAGTTTTTGAGTTACTGGCCAAAGCTAACTTCTTACGGAGTTCACGATTTTTTGAGTAGGTCATAAACGGCATCATCGAAGGGGCGTCAAGACCGAAGACCCAGCTACCTTTCTTGCCTTTTTTCTCAGCTGTTTCGGCTGCAGCTTCAAGGACAGTTTCTGGAAGTCCGTCTAGGTCTTTTTTATCTGTGATCTCCAAAACATATTCGTTGGTTGCTTTCAAAATATTTTGAGAGAAGGCCAGAGTGATCTTAGCGAGCTTCTCGTCGATGACTCTCACTTGGTCTTTTTCTGAATCGGCCAGCATCGCCCCGTTACGGACAAATGATTTAAAACTTTTTTCAATGATCATCATTTCTTCTGCATCAAGCTTTTGTTCAAGACGGGTGTCATAACAAGCTTTAACTTTGGCAAAGATTTTTGGATCAAGAGAAATGTCATTTCCAAAACGAGTGAGATTTTCTGACATCTCGGGAGATATTTTTTCTAATTCTTCAGAGCATTCAGCAGAGTGAAGGTTAAAAAAAATTCCCGCAATGTAGTCGACCTGTTCAGTAATATCAGATCTCTCTGCAATGACATGCTTAAAATCAATGCGTGGGTCA
>CAMDDI010000257.1 GCA_945890905.1 Bacteriovorax stolpii | reverse complement strand
GTTTGGATATCAGGTGTGGAATGGATGACTGGATATACTTATCTGGCACCTGAGCGCCGCTTTAAAACGGGACTGTTTTTAGATGCCGTCTACGATTATAAAAATAATTCCAAAGTCTATCTCTGCCCAGACACCCGAAATATTTCTGATCCCTTATTTGTTCACGATCTTTTAAAAGAAGTGAATCCCCTCATCACTAAGCTTGGAGGGCGAACCTTGCTTCTCTTTTCTTCAAGAGTGCGCTTTGAGATGGCCGTGGACATCATTTTGCGTGAATTTGAAGGAAAGATCCCCGTGTTCGTTCAAGGTCTGGGTAAAAACGTGGTGGAAGAATTCAAGCGATCCCCAAGTGCTATTCTCATTGGCATGGAGAGTTTCGGAGAGGGAATTGATATTCCAGGAGATAGATTAGAATTTATCGTAGTGGATAAAATTCCCGATGTGAGACAAGACCTCGTGATTCAAAAGCGCCGTGACTTTTTTGAATTTAAATTTGGAAATGAGTTTAACGATTACTTCTTGGCACACAGAACGCGCTCACTTCATCAAAAATTTGGCCGCCTTCTTCGTTCAGAGACCGATCACGGTGCCATTCTCTTGGTGGATAACCGAGTGAAGAAATGGAAAGGCCATACTTTGAGGACTTTTCAAAAACTGATGGAGCCCTATGAGATAATCTCGGTGCCACTGAAAGATGCATGTGTTCAAATCGCTGAGTATTTTAAGGTCTAGTGCTTTTTTAAGGTCTTAATCATAATTTTCTGTTCTCCATTTAAAAGCTGGTACGGTATAGCGTAGTGCTTACTCACATAGAGATTCACAGGTTCTTCGTTACTGTGCTGATTGGCATCGTTTTCAAACAATCCAAAATGACTGGCACTCAATTCTTTATTGTTAAGTTTAAAATCTGTGAGCTCTCTGGCCAATAAATCCACGTACACAATTTTTTCAGTGGGTGGTCCTAGGTATTCCCATTCATTTTGCGAGGCCACAAAAACCACCGGAGTTCGGCCCGTCGGATCAAATTTTTTAGATAAAGTGAACAAAGCAGTTGTGGCAAAAGATGGAGTAGTTAAGTAATGCTTTGCATTGTGTGGACGCTTAAATTCCTGACTGGAATGTGAATTTTTAAAAGTGTAATGAAGTTCATGTTCATTGGGATCAATTTTGAATACTTCTTCTGCATAAAGTTTCCCCATGCTTTTTTCGATACGAACAAGGTACGGAATAAAGTGGCTATTCATTTCATATCTTACCAGAATCTTTAAGAATTCTCCGGTTTCAGTTCGGGACAAAATCTCAGAATACACGTGATAATTTTGCACGTCAGGAATGTGCACGAATTTGAAATTTTCCTGGGAATAATTGATCTCTTTATCAAAATAAAGATAAGAGCCATCAAATAGTATTTCTGGAATCGACATGGAAGAAGTTTACGACTGATTTAATGACTTAGACAAAAAATACTTTTATGTGTTTGTAATGCCAAACCTTGGATTTTCTTATCTTTTAGCATTGAGTTTGCATAATGCGGATGATAAATTTTAGGCATTAAATTTTCCCTAAGGTGATTATGTCTCTTCCAATTGAAGGTTCATTAAATTATTTGGCTATCCTCATCCTCATGATCATTTCCTTGGTCATTGCTTCGGTGGTTATTCTCATCAACAAATTGATGGGTAAAAAGCCAAACGAAGTGACAAAAGTGAAATATGACACCTACGAGTGTGGAGTGGAATATGAAGGGAATGCTCATCAACAATTTTCAGTTCGCTATTACTTAGTGGGAATTATCTTTCTGATTTTCGACGTGGAAGTCGTGTTCATGTATCCATGGTCGATTGTTTATCAAACTTATTTAAAATCTGGCCCCCTCATCCTGCTTGAGATGGGGTTATTCTTTGTGCTTCTTTTGGGTGGGTATTTATATCTGCGCCTCAGAGGTGCTTTGAGCTGGGACTAGGGAGGACATATGTCTAAAGATGGAAGTTCAATGTTTTTTCCGACGCTTCTAAGTGAAGCGTCTAAATGGGCACAGAAAAACTCTTTGTGGCCAATGCCTTTTGGTACTTCTTGTTGCGGGATCGAAATGATGTCGACTCTCTCGTCAACTTACGATCTTTCTCGTTTCGGTGCTGAAGTTGTGCGCTTCTCTCCACGTCAGGCAGATATGCTTATCGTTGCAGGAACCATCACTTCGAAAATGGCACCAGTTCTTCGTACCATTTATGATCAAATGCTTGAGCCTAAATGGGTTATTGCCATGGGTGCTTGTTCATCTTCTGGTGGTATTTTTGATACCTATTCAGTTCTTCAAGGCATTGATGAAATTATGCCTGTGGATGTTTATGTTCCAGGATGTCCTCCGATTCCTGAGGGCTTGATTCACGCCATTATTCATCTTCAAAATAAAATTCAAAATGGTGAAGATAGAAAGCCAGCTGAAAAGCCTCTGCACGAAGATGCCATGAATGCCATGAATTACCGTAAGGGAATTGGCCATGAAGTGAGAGCGAATTTTGTGATCACTCCTGAATACGTCAATGAGCACAAGATTCACTTGGAAACTAAAATCATCGAAGAGAACAGAAACACTTTGGAGAAGAAATAATGGGAACCAATATTTCTCCTGGAGCAAAATACCTTGAAGCGCAGGAAGCAGTTCACAAACGTCTCAATGATAAATATTCAACTGATAGAAAGCTTGAACTCGATAAATTAGGTGAGATTATCATTTGGGCCAAGAGTGCAGACGACGCTAAACTTCTAGTGAAATCTTTCATGCTTGATCCCAATATTCGAATCGATTTTCTATCTGATCTGACTGCTTATGATAATCAAGATGGGGAAGACGGCGATAAGAGATTTGTCATGGTTTATCAGCTCTACTCAACTGAGCTTCATATCCGTGTTCGGGTGAAAGTTCTTGTGGGCGAAACTGAGCAAATTCCAACCATCACGGACGTCTTTCTTGCGGCAAACTGGCTAGAAAGAGAAGTTTTTGATCTCTTTGGAATTACCTTCAGTAATCATCCCAATCTTCGTCGAATCATGATGGATGAGCGCTTCACTGGCCATCCACTTCGTAAAGAATACCCGATCAAGCAAAGAGAAGGTTTCTCTAACAACATTCCTTTCCATATGGGTGCAAATCCTAAGGAAGTCGACTCAAGTACTGAGGAAGGAAAATAGTATGTCTGATAAATTACATGATCCACATAAACTTCAAGACTTCTATAACCCAAACGTCCTTATTAACTTAGGTCCTTCACATCCAGCGATGCACGGAACTCTTCGGGTTATGTGTCGTGTGAATGGGGAAACCATCGAAGATGCTAACTGCGAAATTGGCTACCTTCACCGTGGGATTGAAAAGCTAGGGGAAGATAAAACTTATCATCAGTGGATGGTTTATACTGACCGCTTAAATTACTGTTCTGCTCTCAATAACAACATTGCCTATGCCATGGCAGTGGAGAATTTGATGGGAATTACTGTGACAGAGAGATGTCAGTATATCCGAGTCATCTGTATGGAGCTTTCTCGAATTATCGATCACATTATTTGTGTGGCCATTAACGCTCTCGATTTAGGTGCCATGACGGTGTTCTGGCTTCTCTATCACTGGCGTGAAGAAGCTTACACCATGATTGAATCCATGTGTGGGATGCGTCTGACTACCACTTACGCGCGAATTGGTGGGATGATCTACGATCTTCCAGAGAATTTAACTGAGAGACTTTGGAAATTCTGCGAAGAGTTCCCTAAGGCACTTGATGAAGTTGAGTCCCTTCTAACAAGTAACCGTATTTGGATTGATAGAACTAAAGGTGTTGGAGTTATTTCTAAGGCCGACGCTCTTAAATATTCTATTACTGGACCTGTTCTGCGCGCTTCCGGTGTGGATCACGATCTTCGTCGCGACCGTCCTTATTATATGTATCCTGATTTAGATTTTGATGTAGTGGTGGGATCAAACGGTGATGTTTATGACCGCTATCTTATTCGTCTGGAAGAAATGAGACAATCAACTCGTATCTTAAAGCAGTGTAATAAGCGCATACCTAACGGCCCACTTTGGGTGGACGACAAGCGTGTGCTGATTCCTGACAAGCTAGACGTCTACACTA
>CAMDDI010000256.1 GCA_945890905.1 Bacteriovorax stolpii | reverse complement strand
TCAGACTTGCTTCCCACTCGAGGTGGTGTGGGAGTTCCAGGATGGAATGGAAGTCACACTGGGGCCTACACTCATTATCCACCAGGACCTGAATACATGGGATGGCTGGGGTTTCATATTGTAGGAGTGAGAAATTTTGGGCTCTTAAGATTACTTCCCATAACACTTTCTGTTTTGGTGGGCTTATTTTTTCTCAATACGGTTTTTGCCATGGTAGGTGGGGGACTCCGGGGACTTATTCTTTGTTTGCTGCTTATTCTGCCTCCCATGTATTCAAATTTCATGCACGGCCTTCACCACCAGCAATACGCCTTCTTGATGTTGCAAATGCAGATGAGTTTGAGCATTCGTTACTTCACCCGCCCTGAATGGAAAAAAGCCTGGGTGATTATTGCCTTTGCACTTTTAGGATTTGCCCAAGGTTGGATGACTTTTGATTACGCGTTTCTTGCGACTCTATTTGTTGTTCCCTTTTTTATTTTCTACCGCCCTTCTCATAGCGTGAGTTGGTTAAGCTTTATCACTATTGGTCTAGCAAGTGGCTTGAGCTATACCGCTGCTCACCTGCTTCATTTCTACCAAGTCGTGCTTTATTACGGAGATTATCAAAAGGCACTGAACGATTTTGTGGGCTCTGCTGCTCACCGGGCCCTGAATTCATCTAATCAAAGAGATGTACCCAATCTAAAGTATGATCCCAAATTAATTGGCCCACTTACAGTTGCCAAAGATTTCCTTTACCGGGTTGCCGGACGTGGTAAGTACCTTTCAGTAAATTTAATTAATTTTATTTGGTTGATTGTGGGTCTTCGTTTAATTAAGCGCATTCAGTTTAAGAAAGGTTGGATCTTTGAATTTAATATTTCAACCAATGATCTTTTAGCTCTTTTGAGTGCTGTGATTGTTTCGAGTCTGTGGTCCATTGTGATGAAGCAGCACGCTCACATCCATGGCTTTATTGCCCGCCACTATTTCTTCTGTTTCTTTTTCTGTTGTTTAATTTTAGTGAGTCGAACTCAAAAAGTTGAAGCTTAAACATGATTAAAATTTGGTTTAATGATCTAAAAATCATGATTATCCCTCATTGGCAGAAAGTGTTTATTGCCTTAGGTGTTATACTGCTCATTTCTCAGATGGCAGTGATCGGATCTTTTGCTGTCAGAAATCAAGATGAAAAAGCTGTGATCTATGCCAAAGACAATGATGCGGGAAGATCCATCAGCATTGCCCAGGATACCCGTTGGTGGAATTCAAATCATTTTGCTCCTTATGGACCCCTTTATTACCGCATCACTCATACCATAGCCTCTCTGGTTCCTTATGCTGGTGAAGAAGAATATCATTCGATCATTGCACGAGAGCGTGTTCATCATTTAAGTTTGCAACTGGCTTCCCTTGTGGCCATTTATTCACTCACCTTTTTGCTCAGCTCAATTCTTCTAGTAGACCTCTGGCAAAGAGTTCTAGCTTCAACACTTATTTTCGCCGCCCTCTCTCATAGCCTCTGGGCGCAAATGGTTATTCGTCCACATCCGGATTTAGTTTTGGCCTTCACTACCGGCATTGCTACCTGGGCAACTATGCGATGGATTTTTAACCAAGAAAAAAATTCTCAAATCTGGGCCGCCCTGGCCTGGGGAGTAGCTGTTGGATCAAAGGCCACCATCATTCTGTTTACTCCTGCTTTTGTTTTTTTATTTTTCCCATGGAAAAAACAAAACTTAGTCGACGGATTCAAATTCATAGGATGGATGTTTTTAGGTTATACTGTCATTGGATTCCCTCAAAGTTTAAGTTACTTTAAGGTTTTAAAATTTCTCTTCCATGAAACCAATGTCACAATGCTCTCAGATTTAGGCACCATTCAGACCTGGCTTCGTTTGATTTATGAGCAAAGCCGATGGCCTGTTCTTATGATCCTTTTTTTAGTCCTGACCAATACAAACTTTAAAATAAAATGGGAATCCAAGAAGCTACTAAGAGCTTTTCTATTCTGCTTAATACCAACTCTTGTACTACTGACCAGAAAGCAGGCCTATTCGACCAATCACTTCCCTATTCCTTTTATTACTTGTGCACTCATTGGGTTTGCGTTTTGCTTACGTAGAGTTTTTGAAAATACATCTATGCCTTTATTTGTGGCCGCTTTTTTTGTAGTCGGGCTGGTGCCACCAGAATTTAATTCAGGCCTAAAAACCATGCAGATTTGCCGTCCTGAGGCCAGAGAGATGGCCGCAACCATAAGCGAGCTGCAGGCCAACAAGCAACTCATTCTCCACGATCCTTATGTTCCTATCTCCATGGTTTACCCAGAGCAGTCAAAACTCACATGGGGACTTAGATGGAGTGACGTAACAAAAACTCAGCCCGATTATATTGCTCTCAATTCAGAATTTTATTCACGCTATCTGGGTCCAGCTTGGGACTTTGTTTGGCAAAAAGAAAAAGATGAATGGCCTGAGCGTTCAGCTTTCTACAAATCTTTTAGTGGGCAAACTGAAGCCATTGCACCCGATGGATCCAAATGGACTAAAATTCAAGGAAGCAACTGTCACTTTGAACTCTGGGAGAAGTATAGGCCATGACCAACTTTGATAAATCCTACTGGGATAAAAACTATTCAGATCCCATGAGTATGGACGGGATTGGAAATGCTAAAGATCATGTCCGCTATTTGCACGCTTTTCTTGAAGTGGAACACGTGGATGTGAGCTCCATGGTTGATTTAGGCTTTGGTTACGGCCACCTCTTTCGTGAGATGCTCAAAACATTTAAGCCGTTCATGGCCAGAGGAATTGAGCCCTCAACCTATGCCTTCAATAAAGTTAAGCTTGATAAACTACGTCCTGTAGAATCTACAGACCTAAAACTTTACCAAGAAGATCTTCTCACATGGTGTCGCACTCAAAGAAAAAAAGAAAATGAATTCGATCTTGGGATCTGCACATCCGTTTTTCAGTATATGAAAGATAAGGATCTCAAAGAAATTATTCCCATACTCTCTAAGCGTATAAAGTATCTCTATCTAACCGTGCCGACGAATTTAGAGTTGAATCGCCAAGTCTCAGATTTAGACTTTAAAGATGAGTACGCTATTCACCGTACCCGAGAGCAGTATCAAAAATTGCTCAAACCTTATTTTACTTTTGTTTCGGGCAGAGTCTTAGAAAGCAAACATTTTTTCAATGAAGAGACTACTGCCTTCACTGATCTGCTTTATAGGTTTTAATGAAAATAAAATTATTCTTCCAGGACCTTATGGTCATTCTGAATTTAGATCAATTTTTCAAAAAACTCTTTTTGGGACTTGGAATCATTCTCTTTTCAGCATTTGTGATAAATCTATCTGCTCAACTCTATGAAGTCCGTACTACCCGCGCATTTGTTTTTTCCTATGACAACGATGCAGGACGGGGTGTTCAGACGGCGGTTCTTACACGTTGGTGGAATTCAAATCACTTTGCCCCCTATGGAAATCTTTACTTTAGATTTGCACATACTCTGGCCAAGCTTGCCCCGGTTCATGCCAATAAAGAATGGTCAGCTACTGATAAGATCGAAATTCAGCATCACTATGCTCTGTTGTTAGTTTCCTTATTGTCCCTGACAGCATTTTGTCTCTATCTGGGTTATCTAATTTCAGAGCGCTGGGATTATGCTTTTTGGATGGCCAATATATTCATCCATCTAGCAGTTCTTGATCAGACTTGGGTTAAGTACATCTTTATAGTTCATCCTGATCACCTCTTGATGCTCATGACTCTTTTTGCCTCTTACTTCACTTTAAAATATACAAAAGATCACAGTCGCCGTGATTTTATAATTTCGGCCATCCTTTGGGGAATAGTGACAGCAGTGAAGAAAGCGACCATCCTATTTATCCCATCCTTCTTGTTTCTTTTCTTATCTGAAGGTTTTAACAAACAAAGTTTAATCAAGGGAATTCAGTTTGTTGGATTTATGCTTCTGGCCTATCTTGTTGTAGGATTTCCTCAAAATTTTAGCATTTATAAACACATTCGTTTTTTAATAACTGAATCGGCCAATGGAACAGCGGCCAATGTTGAGTCAGTAACTGAGTACTTAGCTCTTATCTTTAACCAGTCAAAATATTTAATTCTCGCCATGATTCCAATGCAGGTTTTATTTGGGACATC
>CAMDDI010000255.1 GCA_945890905.1 Bacteriovorax stolpii | reverse complement strand
TATCATCCAACTGATTGTCCGGGAACTATTCTCGATTATGTCAATCAAATTAAGGCCGCGGCCAAGGTGTACGGATGCGATTTCAATTAATACTTTTTTCACTTTTAATTAGTAAGCTCTCATTGGGGAGTGATCAAAAAACTATTTTAGATTTGGCCCATAAGTATGACCAAATTTATGATGGGCACAAAGTTGAACTCATTGAAGAAGTGTTTACCAAGCGCTACATCAAAGATTCTGGCGGTAAAGAGGCCATGAAGAAAAAAATATCTTCTCTTCCTAAAAAGAAGGACAAAGATATTCAAATGCCTAAAGTGAGTTTTAAAAAAGGTGCTATGAGTGACATGTACTTTGTAAAAGCTGCCCCCTCAGAAGACAAGCTGAAAAATATTCATACGGAATTAATTATTATTAAAGAAGATGGAAAATATAAAATTGATGGGCAGCTTGGCGATGCAGATTAAACTTACCATCCTGGCCCTATTCATTCTCACTTCATGCGGTCAAGAGAGCACAGTAAAGAGTGCTCAGCTTGAAGCCTTTTCAAATATCACAGTAGTTGATTCAAATGTTGTTTCTAAGAGTGGTGCTCTTCACCGCGGAAATGGCACAACCAATGACCGCATTCTGACTGAAGGATCATATTACAAGATTAGTACTTTTAGCTCCTACACTGCTCTGGAGTATGTGGCAGCTAAGCCTCTTAACTATCAGGGGCCTGTGAAGTTTCAAGGAACAATTCAAGGCAGTGAGATCCGGCTAAGTATCTTGCAAGCACCATAAAAAAAGGCTCCCTGAGGAGCCTTTTGTATTTTAATTATTCTTTATAAACTTGCATTCACTAATCCAAACTCTATCCTTGAGAGGTTGCACGATAAAAGAGATGGATCTTCTCGGATTAAAAACCCCTTCACTATCAAAAAAGTCTGCATGTTCCGCTAATGTATTATATGTAAAAGCAATTCCATGATAAGTATCTAAGTGACCTTTATTATAAACTCTTTCAAAACGACTAGAGCCATTTTGAGGAGCCACAGTTAATTGAGTTGAAAGGATATCAAAGATTACATCAGAAACGTCTCCAGAAGTATTGATATAAGGGCCGAGCTTAGAGTGAGAAGTTATGTCTGCAGGGATGATATTTTTTAAAGGTATTTGAGATTCAAATCTCTGCATGATCATTGGACTAATAATTCGCGCTTCCTCAATTGATACCGCTTTGCAATTCACACTGACGGTTGATTCTTGCGCAAAAGCAGTAATACTCAAAAATAAAAGAACAAGCATTCCGAGATAATTCATAAAATCCTTTAAATGAATAAGTTTAACTTAATGACAAAATTGTATCATAGACAAAAAAAAAGCCCCAAAAATTGGGGCTTTTAAAACTTAAGATTTAACGATGCGGTCTCTCCAAGCGATAACGTCCGGTGCCAGATAATCATACTTCATCCCATCAATAGTATATTGAGAGAACTCGTAATCGTGAGAGTGAGTTAAACACTCTGTAGGACAAACCGTTGTACAAAGTCCGCAGTAACAGCAAAGTGCTGTATCAATCACAAACTGAGTAAGAGTTAAACGAATGGGCTGTCCATTGCTTGTTTTCTTGATCTCCGCGCCTTCAGGTTTTTTCTCTGAAGCAATGTAGATGCAATCAACTGGGCAGGCCATGGCACATTGAGTACAGCTGATGCAATTGAGTACATCGTTGAAGAGACGCATTCTTGCTCTTTCAGGCAAGACTTCGCGCACTTCTGGATACTCAATGGATACGTGCTTCACTCCCCATACATAACGGAAGGTAATCCACATTCCGTGTACAGTGGTGGTGATCCCGTTGATCAGGGCCGCAAAATATTCTTTTACAGAAGATGTCTCATGAACTGAAGTACTCATCGGTCAACCTCTCCTAAAACGATATCAATTGATCCCACTGTCGCAACAAAGTCGGCAATCATTTGCCCGGGAGCGATGTGAGGTAATAAAGAAACGTTAGTGAAACATGGGGATTTAACTTTTAAGCGGTAAGGAGTTTTTGCATCGGCCTGGGCCACCATGTGAAAGCCAAGCTCTCCACGAGGACATTCCGCACGAACATAAACTTCACCAGCAGGAAGTTTGATAATTTTTGGAACCTTGCCCATGATTGGACCTGGCTCGAGTTTATCGATAACTTGACGGATAATTTTGATGGATTCAATGACTTCTTTCATACGAACAATGTAGCGGTTCCAGCAGTCTCCTACTTGACCCACTTCTCCGATCCCAACTGGAACGTCGAAATCAAATTCATTGTAGAGTGAGTAAGGTTTGTTCTTACGAAGATCCCACTTGTATCCAGAGCCGCGAAGCACTGGTCCAGTAGCGCCGTAATCAAAACAATCTTGGATCGAAAGAACACCTACGTTAGCTGTACGTTCAACGAAGATTTTATTCATGGATACTAGGTCATGATATTTTTTAGCTTCTTCTTCCATGGTGTCACAGAAAGTAGAAACCCGGGCGAGTTGATCATCAGTCCAGTCATTCCAAACTCCACCAATCCAGATGTAGTTATAAAGAAGACGGGCACCAGAAACTTCTTCAAATAAACGAAGAATTTTTTCGCGCTCTTCAAACGCATACAAGAATGGGGAGAATGCTCCTAAATCCAGAGCGTAAGTACCGAAGGCCATTAAGTGAGAACCGATACGCTGTAACTCTCCAGTGAGAATACGGAGAAGTTCAGCACGACGAGGAACTTCAGTGCCAAGCATTTTTTCCACGGTCATGGCATAAGTCCACTCCATGCTCATGCTCGCCAGATAATCCAAGCGGTCCACAAAAGGAATTACTCCACGAAAATCTAAATTCTCAGAATGCTTTTCCATGCAACGGTGAAGGTAACCTAAATGAGGAATAGCGTGAGCTACGATCTCAGAGTCTGTCCAAATCTCAATGCGCAAAACTCCGTGAGTCGCAGGATGCTGCGGACCCATATTGAGGCGCAAGAGTTCAGTCTTAAGTTGTTCGGTATCTTTGTTGATGGTCGGAGCATCTGGTTCACCGACATCCCAATGAGTTTGCATATCTTATTCCTTATTAACTATTAAGCTTTAGTTGCAGCGGCAGTCTGGGCTTTTTTGATCAAGTCCTGACGAACAATAAACTCACGATCTTCAAAATTCATTTTGTTATCGGGGTAAACTTCCATGCCGTTGTAATTTTTTTGTGCCACATAATCTTTACGAAGAGGAAAACCTTCCCAATCATCAGGACAAAGAATACGGCGGTGATCTGGGTGATTTCTAAAAGTCACACCAAACATATCCCAGCATTCGCGCTCTTGATAATTTGCAGCAGGATAAAGACTCACAATAGAATCCACAGTGGGATTCACGCGATCAGTGAGGATCACTTTCAAGATAAATTCACGTACATCATTCACATCAAAGTGGGCGAGCATGTAACACACTTCCATGCGCTCCATGTAGTCCACACCAGAAATGCACTGAAGAGCATTGAATGGTTTTTCAGAATTTGTTTTAAGGTATTCGCAAACTTTAAAAATTGAAGTGGCTTCAACTGTAATGCTTGAATCAAGTTTTGCATCAGGAGCCTGATTTAAAATTGCATTCGCACCTGGAACATTTTTATTAATGAGAGCAACCAAATCATTAAGCATGTTTCACCCACTTGTTGCGAAGAAGTCTCTCATTGGCAATTTTCTTTTGCAGAGTCATCACTCCCTCGATCAAAGCTTCTGGACGAGGAGGACAGCCTGGAACGTAAACATCAACAGGAACAACTTCATCTACGCCTTTTAAAACGTGATAACCGTATTGCCAGTAAGGTCCACCTTTGTTCGCACACGAACCCATAGAGATAACATATTTAGGTTCTGCCATTTGCTCATAAAGTGTTTTCACACGAGTTGCCATTTTAAGAGTCACAGTTCCTGCAACAATCATGAGATCAGCGCGACGTGGAGTTGCCATGAAGGCACCACATCCGAATCTTTCTAGATCGTATTTGGAAGCACCAGTGGCCATCATTTCAATCGCGCAACAAGCGAGACCAAATGTCATAGGCCATATTGAATTTTTTCTACCCCAATTCAAAAAATCATCGAGGGTCGTGAGAACAACACCATCTTGCATGGAGAACTCCGGTTAATTCATA
>CAMDDI010000254.1 GCA_945890905.1 Bacteriovorax stolpii | reverse complement strand
CTCATCACCTGAGTATTCAGCCCACTACCAATTCCTAAGAGCAAAACTTCATCGCCTTTATTCATGGATCTCATTTTCATCCCTTCCATAAAAGTAAAGGGCAGTGCCGCACTTCCCATATTTCCGTACTGATGAAACGTGTTTAAAATTTTACTCTCATCAAGTCCTAATTCTCGGGCAAGGGTCTCTGAGTAGCCCCTACTCACTTGATGAGTAAAAATATGCTGATAGGTTTTAATTGAGAGTTCATTCCAATGCCTTTTTCCGTGTTGGATTCCCCGGGTGAGAAGAGCTTCTGAATCAGTCTCCATCCACATATCTTCCCGGGTACCATGACCTTTACATAAATCCACTAGATCAGTTGAAGCACTTGTGGAGGTGAAATTGATTTGAGGCTTGAGAGGATGACTCTCATGAGAACCAAGCAACCAGGCCACTCCTGCAGAACCTAAAGTGAGCGAAGCGGTCATCTGCTTGATCAGAGTTCGGTTGACTGTTGCAGTATTTGAGAGTCGATTAATTGTCCCATTCAGTAGAGATGCAGAGTTTTCTCCCGTCACTATTAAGGCTTTCCGAATTTGTTTTGATTCAATCAGATGAGAAGCCATTTCCACGGCACTCATAAATCCCAAGCAGGCGTTAGAGATATCAAAGTTTAAGCAGCGAGCGCAGAGACCCAAGAGATGATGAACTCTGGCGGCCGTTGAAGGCTCGATATAATCCTTACTCACACCTGTGTAGATCAACAGATCAATGTCATCTTTGTCTGAATTTCGTTTTAATAAATTTTTAGCTGCATAAGTTGCGATATCACTTGGAAGGGTTTCCGCTCCAAAAACTCCTCTTCTTTGGACTCCAGTTAAACTAAAGAGTCGTCCAGGATTTAGACTGAGCTTTTCATAAGTGGAGGTGAGCCTTTTTTCAATCTCATCAGAGCTTATCCACTGGTCAGGAAGAAAAGCTTCCATGTCTATGAGAGCTACATTTTTGAACTGATGAAAACTAGCGTATTTCACAAGGAACCTTCCATTAAGAAATTTTGGCATTTATTAGCGGTGAGTTTGGCCAGTTTGGCCATGCCTAACCATCCTGAGAAATCTTCCCCTCGGGCCCCAACAAAATAGAGTCCAGGGTATTTGTCTTCCATGGTGGTGAGGTATTGATCTAGATCACTTTTGTGACCAAAAATAGCTCCATGGTAGTGATGAGTAAAGGCCTCAACTGTCTTAGGTGAGGATACCTCAGTAAATTCGATATCTAGCTTGCCATAAAACTTTTCAACTAGTTTGTGAGCGTGATCCATGAGAGAGCTTTTTCTAGTTTTATAAGTAGTCTCATCAATATTTTTCCAGTCGGTACTCTTGTCTAACGATGAGTAAATCAGAGAAGAGAACTCAGAGTTAAAATGGAAGTATCCTTCGCGAGAATCTTCCGCTTTATTTAAAAATAGCGTGTGCTGAGATAAATTTGTGTCACCACGGATCCCCATGGCAACCTGATTTAAGGAAACCGTTTTAGTTAAGGAGAGTTCTTTAAAATTTGCTTCAGGATAGAGATCATTAAAAACAATCTGAGGAGTAGCTCCCCATAAGACCACATCGGCCATGATCGTTTCAGAATGAGTTTGAATTTTCAAAAGATTTTGAACCTTTTGAATGTGCTCCACCTTTTTATTCATCTTAATCTCAACTCCTTGAGCTTCCAGATGAGTTTTAATTTTCTTCATTAAAACATCAATGGGACTTTTAAAACCAAAGCATCCATCTTCTAAGAATAAATCCAAAGTTTGATAAAAAGTTTGAATGGAACTATCTAGTGATAGGCCTTTGGCATGGGAGAGGGGAAGATATATGAGATTATAAAAAGCATCTTTGTTTTCGATTCTTTTATCTAGATAATCTTTAATACTCAAATCGATGTCTCTTTCAACGGGTGAAAAAACTCTCTCTAAGTCCTGCGAGCCTAGGTGAGAGGAGAGAAAAATTTGGTAATCTGATTTTTTAAAGGAGCACGCATGATTCAACTTGTGGAAATAAATTTGGGGATAGGGAATCAACTCATCAGAGAGTTCTGATCCAAAAGCCTGCCTTAAATATTTACTTAATGATTTAGGAACAATATGGGGGCTCACAGAAAAAAGATACTTACGATCTAGGCGATAATACCAAGTGGCAAGTCCTCCCAGTTTATTATGGGATTCAAGGAGAGTGACTTTAAAACCTAACTGGGATAGATAGGCAGCGCTAAAAAGTCCTCCTAGACCTGCACCGACAATAACAATTTGTTTGGCTTGAGTCTTCACTGAGTATCTTCCAAGATGATTTTAGGTTATGCTTTATTATATGAATAATTGTTGGTTTAAACAGTACTTTATTAAAGAGAAATCTGCTCTTGGACCTTACGTATCATCTCAAAGAATTCAGCACTTTTCACATCTCGGAAAATCATTTTCTTACATTGATACTTTACATGGTTCAGAAATCCTTTTGTTTATTCATGGGAATCCCACTTCAAAAGAAATATGGTTCCCTATTATTCAGGAAATTTCCTCAAACGCGCGCTGTATTGCCATTGATCTATTTGATGAAAACCCTGAATCCCCTTATCTACCCTCGCTGAATGAATCTTCAGAGCTCATGATAAAATTCTTAGAATACCTAAAAATTTCAGAGACTAACTTGGTCACCCATGATTGGGGAGTTACCGTGGGGTTGAAGATCTTGGCAAAAAAACCTGAGATGGTTTCTAAATTCATATTTATGGAAGGGCTCTTCTATCCTGTGAATCTAAAACATTACTTTTTTGTTCCTTGGTTTCTGGCCATGCTAGGGAAGACACCTTTTCTTAATCACGTTCTTTTAGTTCACCTCAATATCTTTGTAAGATGGCTCATACCTATGGGATGCATCACCAAACTGCCTCAGAGCTGGTATAAGTTCTTTCTAGGGGTCTATCAGAATCGTCAGAGACGTGAGGGCATAAAGAATTGGATTTCACAGATTCCCACTTTCAGTAATTCTCAAGAACTAGATTTTTTACGCCAGAATTTTTATGAGTCACCAAAACCTAAGCTCGCCTTTATAGTCACTCCAGGTCTGGCCATGAAGAAGAAGACAGTTTTAGAGATAAAAATGAATTGTCGTCATTTGAGTGTGAAAGATCTAGGGAACGGGATTCACTTTATTCCCCTTGATTATCCGGCGGAAATTGCGCGAGAGATCCTCCGTTTTTTTGAGTGTTAATCACATGGTCCCAGAAAATAAATAGAAATCCAAAATTACTGTGAGGAAAATGATGGTGAAGGTGGTGATGACTGCTCGATCCAAAATGTTTACCCACTTGTTTCGTACGGAACTTGTCAGAGAGAAACTCAAAACCCAAATGCCCAATGATACTTAAAATCATAATGAAAGTGGGTGCCACAATCAAAAAGCTAATATGAGTGGGGACGACAAAGCTTAATATAGGAAGATAAAGTGCCTGAAGGAGAGCTTCAAGGGGATGAAATGCCATGGCCGACAAAGGAGTAGGGTGACGAGAACGGTGATGAATCACATGAACATTTTTATACCACCACGGCACATGCAGCAAACGATGAGACCAATAGAAGTAGGCGTCGTAGCCCACAACTAAAATAATGCTAGTGATAATGTATTGCTTTATCCCACCTGAAGAAAAGTCAGAGTAGAGAAAATTCAACTTATACTCAGAGAGTTTTAATACTGCCCAGTAGGAAGCTGTGAAAATCAAAATGCTCAAGATGCTATATTTTAAATCTGATCTTAACGACTCAAGTTTGAGACTTTCTTTTAAACTTTCAAATCTTTTATTACGAATACAGAATAAATAGTACGCTCCTCCTACCAGGAACAGAAAAACCGAGAGGTAGGCGATGATGAGAATTGATCCATTAGACATGGGTGAATTCTAGCATCCACCGGTGTTCAGGGGTCTTGGGGTGAAATAATTATAGTTTCAGGCCGTTAGCTTATTAGACAATTATTTAAGCTAAGAGTCCAATATCACATGGACTTCTTCCATGAGCCTTGGCAAGCTTTTAAGATGAACTTTCAAGTGGCATTTTTTTGTTTTCTCTTCTTTTCAGTAGCGGCTTTTGCCACTAATGAGTCGGACCCGTACTTTAAAAAATGTGCGGCCAAAGATCTTGATGCCTGTGT
>CAMDDI010000253.1 GCA_945890905.1 Bacteriovorax stolpii | reverse complement strand
TTAAGCGGTTTTTTGAACTCTAAATTTTATTCAAATGATTACTCCGCACGTCTATTTCGACTGATATTGCGTACTGAAGAGAGATTCTTGAAAAACTCAGCGACTGCTGGGGCCACCATTTCCATTTCTTCACGGCTTAATTCAGAGTGATGATAAAGAGAAAATAATTCAGCGAAACGCTCTCTTTCATTATTATTACAATAACTCCCACACACTCTTAGGTAACCTGCAATAGATGGATTTTCTAACATCAGTCTTGCCCAGATCCGTGACTTGGAAACACCCCGGTCTTTATAAACTGAATCAAGTGAGTGGGCATGTTCATGCAAAAATAAATTGGTTGCACCGTGAGTGTCGTGACCGCGTCTTAACATGTTGACCACGATACGAGTAGGCACTCTTGCATAAGGTGCTCCTCCAGAGCCTGCAGTAGTGCTCCAAGATGTTCCATAGGTTGTTGTCCTGTTAGTAGGAGTAGTCACCCAAGTTGGATCCGCAGTCACGCCTCTGCCTTTAATTAAATGAACTCGGCCCCGGTTTGAGATGATTTCATGATGAAGGGCCCGTGGGAATTTTTGAAACTCTCTCAGGAATGTTGCAATCTCGGATTGAGTAATGCCGGGAGTTTGCAAAATAATACCCTGGGATTCTAGATAGTCACTTTGTGAGGGAACTGCCCATAAGTCAACAGAGGACAAGGTAAAGCATAATAGTGTGAGTAGCAGATTTTTCATAAAAGCTCCTAAGAGATTAACTAGTAATTTATTTTATTAGGATCAGAAGTGAGCAGGAGTTTTTTGAAATTTTTTCCGCTAAAGGAAGTTCACGGAGCGATATGACACTGTCAAAAGTTTAGTCTATTGGGCCACGGTGGTGCCAGTTCTTCACCAGATAGAAAATTTAGAGTTGAAGAAAAATCATGATTTAGACCATTTTTAGAGTGGTGCCATTTAAGCTCTATGAACTAATCGTCCAATGAAATATGTTCAAACATTAACTTTTGAAGTGCGTGTGTGCTTAAGATTTGGCCATCGATTTTTTAATTAGCAAGGAGCTAATATGCAAATCAAAAAGATAATATCTTTGGTACCTCTTTCAATTCTTTTAATGGCAAACGTTCACGCCAGTGTGAGTACGAGTTATCTAACAGGTCAGAAGATTAACCTTCTCTCTGAAATTGATGACCACTACCTTGAAGAGTTTCTCCAGGAATATAATAAATTCCCTGCCTCTTTGAGAAATGAAATTATCCGCAATGGTGGATCAATTACTCTGATTCAAGGCAGTGGAGTGACAAACGATCCTTCTTGGAGAGGGTCTAGGTCCACTAACGACGGAAGAAGTTGGGATGAAGTTCCTGGTTCTGGTGGTGCTCCCTATGCCCGTATGCCCACCAGAATTGTGGTGAATATGTTGAATCAAAATCACGGGTCATCAAATCTTTTTTTACATGAGCACGCCCATTCACTAGATTCAACTTATTCCGCCTCTGGAGTTTCTAGTTCAAGAACTTGGAAAACCCTGATGGAAGGAAATCCTGAAGTCGCAGATTTTTTAAGTGAGTGCGGTGGCTATTGTAACAATGATGAGAGAGAGCGCTTTGCCGAACTTTTTTCTCTTTACCATGATTCTGGATCAAGTCGTAGTGAAATGGAATCTGCAATTCCTAACATTGCAGCTTTCTTTGCCAACTTAACTTCCGTCAGAAATCTCCCAAGACCACAGGCAGCTTCTCAGCAACCGGTGGAAGAAGATCAACAAGAAGAAACTTCTGACGAAGATCAAGCTCCACAAACTTCAGATGATGACTCCGAAGAGTCGACCGAGCAAGATTCAAGACCATGGTATGAGCGCTGGTTTGGTGAAAGACAAGATTCTGGTGAATCAGATGAGGATATTGAAGAAGGTGAAGAAGAAAGTGAAGAAGAAGGAACTGAGCAAGATGATGAGGCCACTGAAGATGATTCAGAAGCTCCTATAAATTCGGGAAAACCACCGCAAAATAACGGTTCTGGAAAACCACCGCAGGATAACGGTTCGGGAAAACCGCCGCAAAATAACGGTTCGGGAAAACCACCGCAAAATAACGGTTCGGGAAAACCACCGCAATCTCGCAACAACAATGGTAATTCTGTGAAGCCACCACAGGATCATAACAATCGTGGGAACTCGGGAAAACCACCGCAATCTCGCAACAACAATGGTAATTCTGTGAAGCCACCGCAGGATCAGAACAATCGAGGGAACTCTGGAAAACCACCGCAATCTCGCAACAACAATGGGAACTCTGGAAAACCACCGCAATCTCGCAACAACAATGGGAACTCTGGGAAACAGCCGCAATCTCGCAACAACAACGGTAACTCTGGGAAAGCACCACAATCTCGCAGTCGCAGCGAAAGTTTTAATTTAGGGAATTCGGGTACGCACGACAAATTAGGTACGAATGGTTCTGGAAGGCCTAATAAGTAGGCATAACATTTTCAAGCTTCACTTCTCCTCGAAAGGAGTGGAGCTTGAAGATTTATTTCTCGCCTTTGTTTCTCATGGAGTTTCGAACTTCTTTTTTCATGGAAACTCTTTTTTTGGCATTTTCAAATCGGCGAATTTCATCTTCGCTTTCTGGTATGAGTTCAGGCACCTTGATAGGACGGCCTAGATCATCAAGGGCCACAAAAGTGAGATAGGCCTTAGTCGTGGTACGAGATTCTCCCGTGTAAGGATTTTCAGAAGTCACCTTTACTCCTACGATCATAGAAGTGCGACCAACATAATTCAGAGAAGCTTGAATAAGAACATGGTAACCCATTTTAATGGGTGCAATGAAATCGATATCATCGATGTGTGCTGTCACCACTGGTTTTCCACAATGACGATGGCAGACCATTGCAGCAGCTACGTCAATCCAGCCCATCACAGTTCCGCCAAATACAGTATTTAGAGAATTGGTATGAATGGGCATTACCAGTTCTCTCATTTCTACAGCAGTTTCACTCGGCGTTTTTGATTTCGTATTCATACATTCCTAATCATTACAGTATAAGTGATGGTTCCAGCGGAATCCGTCTTGAAAAGCAGCATATCCCGTTGTGACAGTGGCCCCCGCATTAGAAGATGTTCCGTTATCTTTTGATGAATCCACAATGTTATAGATTCTAGAACTCAAAGTAGTATCAGGTCCCTGGGGTTCTGGTTCATAGTAACCGAATGCTCCACCTTGACGGACTTTTTTAGTAGCACAGTACGCGGCCCCAAGGGCTGAGATTTTTTGGTTCACAGTTAAATTCAAGGCCGGCTCACCTGTGAGTGTGTCAAAGTCTGTATCTTCAAGTCCGCCACCTGGTTGATCTGATCCGCGTCCTTCATTAGAAACAAAGCGGTTAAAATAAACCATCAAATCTGTTCCCGCAGGAAGAGAGCAAGTCACCACACCACTGGCGGTAGTTCCACTTCCAGAGCAGCATTTAGCTGCTGAAGTGGTGGTTTTGCCTAAGGGAGTACAGCATTTAAAATCATTTTGAGAGAAGATAGGTTCTTGTTCAAGACCATACATACTGGTGTAGTTTTTAGCACCATTGATAAATGAGAATGCAGAAGTTATAAAGTTAGAGCGACTTACTATTGAGGGAGTAAATATTCCAGGAACAATACGGTTGCTGTTATCGTTACAATAGAGGCCTTCATAAGTAACTTGTGGGATACCTGAAAGTTCAAGCTTTCCGAGACGTTTTAGATAGTAAGAGTTTGATCCAGGCTTTGTTCTTGTAACCAGGCCACCGTAACCAGCAGCTGGAACAGTGATGAGAACTCCCACTTTCTGAGTAGTGTATCCACCATAAGCATCATCAACTACCACCTTGAGTATTCGAGTGGTCGTATCAAAATCATAACAACAGCCACCCGATGCGCATGTTCCTGGATCTGTTGAAAGAGGTCCAGTCACTCCCGCAAGATTTGCGGCATCACAAGTGATGGCCCCAGGAACACCAGTGCTTGAAACTAGTTGAACCGGGAGAGGAGCAATAAGATCGAAAGCGGACTTAGGCACGTAACTTGGAATTTGAATGGTGATATTTCGTCTCGTGCCTGAGGTCGCATAATCAATTGTAACAGCGCTATCTCCATCGGCACTTCTTGGTTTAAAGAAGTAATCAAGATTTGTGCTCGAGTAGTTTGGCAAAATGGTAT
>CAMDDI010000252.1 GCA_945890905.1 Bacteriovorax stolpii | reverse complement strand
TCTTACACTGAGCGGCCCTCAGTTTGTCGCATGTTTGCAGTTGCAGGCACTCACGATAAACATCGAAAAATCACTCTCTCTATTTGCAAATATATCAAAGAAGCTCAGCCCACTGACTCTCAAAATGTTTTGCAAGAAGTTGATGCAGCCACGGTACCCCTCCTTTCATTTTGGTCATCGTGTGTCACAAATTTAGGATCCCCAGAATTGAATGTAAGACTTCCTCTGAATCTTGCTCTTAAGAGTGCGCTGGATAAGATCTCGCTTTATGCGCAATATCAAAATATATAAATGTTAAATAACAGTTAAGAATTATTAACGGACGATATTAGTTTTAATTAAGTGACAAAGTCTTGGGCCAGGGTTTTAATAAGTGCAATTTTAACCAAGGAAAATGAATGAGAATTCTCTTTAGCCTTTTGTTACTAACTCTCTCCCTCTCTGGCTTCGCCCAAGTGGGTCAAAGACTTCCCAATAAGCAATTAGCTTACTACGGCGCCGAATTCTACACAGGTAACATCACTAAAGCTTCTCTTGCCATGATCATCAACGGTCTTCACATGAGTAAAAATGGTAAACACGACACAATCGGTTCAAGCTGCAATAGCGACTGCTACAAGCACACTTCTGTTGGATACGATGGAGCTCGCCAAAATCTCTTTGGCAGAATCTACCTTCAGCAAGACGGCCAAGGCAATTATGTAAAGGATGTCTATTGCGGGAAAAATTTCTATTTCAAACAACTCTCAGACGTAGGGAACATGCATACACTAGTAAATATTGAGCACACATGGCCTCAGTCTAAATTCAGCTCAAAGTATGAGAAAGGGATTCAGAAGTCAGATATGCATCACCTGTTCTTAACTGATTCCAAGGCCAATTCTGAGCGTGGAAATTTTGAATTCGGAAATCTCGATGGTGTGGCCAATGAACTTCGCGTAGAAAATTGCGAAATTTCTAAACTTGGACACATTCAAGGGGGAGACGTATTCCAGCCACCAGTTGCCCACCGCGGTAACGTAGCACGAGCATTATTCTACTTTGCTACTCACTATGAAATGAGCATTTCTAAGACTCAAGAAGATACTTTACGTAAATGGCACGAAGCTGATCCCGTTGATGCAGCAGAAGCTGGACGTCACGAAATGATTGCTACCATCCAAACATCACGTAACCCATTTGTTGATTATCCTGAACTTGTAAAAAGAATCTCAGACTTCTAGTTTCTCAAGGCCCTCGATACCCCGCGTATTGAGGGCCCATACTCTCGCCTTCTTACCTGCTTTTGTGCTAATCTCCAGTTAAATTTTTTGAAGGAGGCCCTTATGGCCGGATTTAATAAAGTCGTTAAAACCTACGATGAAGCTCTGGATGGACTCAAAGACAACATGCTCCTCATGGTAGGTGGATTTGGCCTTTGCGGAATACCTGAAAATCTTATCGAAACTATTTATAAAAAAGGCACAACAGGACTCACATGCATTTCCAACAATGCGGGAGTTGATGGTTTTGGACTGGGTAAACTTCTCGAGAAAAAACAAATTAAAAAAATGATTTCAAGTTATGTGGGTGAAAACGCTTTGTTTGAGAAACAAGTTCTCTCTGGTGAACTTGAAATTGAACTTACTCCTCAAGGAACTCTAGCTGAAAAAATTCGCGCGACCGGTGCAGGGATTCCAGGATTTTTCACTGCTACTGGATACGGAACACTCATTGCTGAAGGCAAAGATGTGAAGATGTTTGATGGTCGCCCGTATGTGCTTGAGCCAGCGTTTCCTAAAGCCGACTTTGCCTTGGTGAAAGCGTGGAAAGCCGATACTTTCGGAAATCTTATTTTTAGAAAAACTGCTGCAAATTTCAATCCCATGATCGCTACAGCAGGAAAAATTACGGTGGTGGAAGTGGAAGAAATTGTAGAACCTGGTGAACTTGATCCCAACTTCATTCACGTCCCCGGCATCTATGTAAATCGCTTAATCAAAGGTACTTTTGAGAAGCGAATTGAACAGAGAACAATTAAAAAATAAGAAGGATTTTATATGGGACTTTCAAGAGAACAGATTGCTCAACGAATAGCTAAAGAGATGCGTGATGGATATTACGTAAATCTGGGAATTGGTATTCCTACACTTGTGGCCAACTACATCCCTAAAGGCATGGAAATCATGTTTCAAAGTGAGAATGGAATTTTAGGTATGGGAGAATTCCCGACAGACGAAAACGTTGATGCTGACTTAATCAATGCGGGAAAACAAACCGTCACTGTCATTAAAGGATCTGCTTTTTTCTCATCAGCCGATTCATTTGCCATGATTCGCGGAGGACACGTGGACTTAACTGTTCTTGGGGCTTTCGAAGTAGATTCAACCGGAGCTCTGGCTTCTTGGATGATTCCGGGCAAGCTCATCAAGGGTATGGGCGGGGCAATGGATCTAGTGGCTGGTGCCAATAATATCATCGTGGCCATGTCTCACGCTTCAAAAGATGGAGCTTCCAAAATTTTAAAGAAATGTTCTCTACCTCTTACGGGTGTGGACTGTGTGACTTTAGTTGTGACAGATCTTGCAGTCATGAGACTTGAGAGCGGAAAATTTCATCTGTTAGAACGCGCCCCCGGAGTGAGTGTAGAAGAAATTATACGTCTCACAGAAGCTGAACTCGTTATCCCGGCCAATGTGCCAGAGATGACCTTTCAATGAGAAAACTCTCCTTGGGTGAAATTCTTTTAGCAGAATATTTTATTCTGGTGTGCCTTGAGGCCGGGATGAGTTTTGAGAAAATTTCAGAACTCACTGGAAAAAAAGGTATGGAAGTTGTTCAGTTTATTTTAAAGAATAAAACTAAAACAAAATTTCTTCTGGATAAGAAAACCAAAGAGGCGCTTTTTCATTTGCAACTTCTCCATGAGTCGGCAACGATGCAAGGCTCTTCAGCTCCTGAAATTATCAAACCCATTTTGCGTCGTGAGTGGCCTCAGGGCTTTTGCAAAAAAGCAGCCTCGAGAACTGCTCTTCGATCTATGGCCATGGGTCATAAAGCAGGTCTAAATTCTGATCAGTCTGTTCAGTTTTATCTGGAGAAGATGCACGGGAAACAGGCTTTTGCCAAAAAGGGTGACGCTTTGAGCTTCCTGAAAAATGCCCTGAATGAAAAATCACTTCTCCCCTTCTTTGAACTCTTAGATATTTTAAAAAATGAAGGCGCAGATATGAGTGATTTTTTCCTATTTGCCGCAGGATCTAGTAAAATCTAGTCATGAATAAAAAGCGAATTGTGATTAAAGTGGGCTCTCTTGCTGTCACCGACGAAGCAGGAGGAGTTTCTTTTTCTAAAATCCTCGCACTTGTAAAAGAACTCAAATCCCTCCAGGATCATGGCTATGCACCCATTTTGGTGAGTTCCGGTGCGATTAATTCTGGCCGCAAGTATGTAAAGCGTCCTGACGAAAAAAAAATGATGATCTCTTTTCAGCAAGCCGCTGCTGCCATTGGCCAGCCACTGCTGATGAAAGCTTATGTGGACGCTCTTGAAGAAAGTGATGGGCGATGTGCTCAGATCCTTGTGACTCATGAAGATTTTAAAGAACGCACTCGATTTTTAAATATCCGCAACACCCTAAATCGTCTGATTGAAAACAATATTCTTCCCATTGTGAATGAAAACGATACGGTTTCTTATGAAGAGATCACGGTGGGTGATAATGATCAGCTGGCAGTCATGATTGCTCAAGTTTCGGATGCGGAAAAACTCATCCTCTTAACTGAAGCCGATGGGCTCTATGATAAAAATCCCAAAGAAGCCGATGCCAAACGCTTTGATGAAGTTGAATGGACCTCAGATTTTGCGGGTGTAAAATTTGCGGCAAAAACCAGCGTGGGTCGCGGAGGCATGGACACAAAACTCAAGGCCGTAAGAAAGCTCACTCCTCTGGGAGTTGACGTGATCATCGGAACTTTCTTAATCGCCTCTCCACTCACCCGTCTTTTAAATAAATCAGGTGGTACCCTATTTAAGGGAAATCCAGAGAAACAAACATCGCGCCGTAAATCTTGGCTTTCAACTGTCGTTAAAAATGAAGCTTGGGTTGTGGTGGACGAGGGTTGTGCCAAAGCTCTTTCGGATCAGAACACATCACTACTTCCTATTGGGATTAAAAAAGTTCATGGAAATTTTCGTCGGGGGGATGTGATTCAGGTGAAGCATAAAAATAAAATAT
>CAMDDI010000251.1 GCA_945890905.1 Bacteriovorax stolpii | reverse complement strand
GTATGACCATCGTAGAGGCCTTTTCCGTTGGTTTGCCAGTTATAGCTTCAAATATCGATACTGGAGTTTCTTTTCTAGTGCGGGATGGGGAGACCGGTTACAAATTTCCAATCAAGGATGAAGCTGGATTATTAGCACAGATTGAGAGTGTAGCTCGTGATCCTCAAACGACTCAAAGATTATCTAAAGCATGCCGGGACTTCTTCAATACATCACTGAATTATTCTGCTTTTAGAGAAAATCTAAAAAGACTTATCGCCGAAATTTCTTAAGTATTTTGAAAAGAAGACAGCAATTCACAGGCCACAGAAGTTTGGGAGAACCGCTGGTAATTAAGCTCGACTGAAGCCTTTAAATTTTTTATTCCTTCTTCAGTTTTAAGTTCAGCCATAATTTTTATAATCATTACAGCAAGTTCTTCACTAGAGTCTTCACGGAATATCCATGGCCAGTTGAGCTTGGCCAAGACTTCTGGAATAGAGCCGCTAGATGATCCAATAACAGGCTTGCCAGCGCCAAAGGATTCAACAATCACTCTTCCAAATTGTTCTTTCCAATTTCTCTTAGTCTGCGAAGGAAGAATAAAACAATCGATGCGTTCATAAAATTTATGGGCCTGATTATGAGGAATAAGACCCAAATACTCCACATAGGATTTAGATTTAATGAAATCTACCAAGGGTCCATTTCCACCAATCAACAATTTGAAATTGATATTCTTGGATTTGAGTTTTTCACAGGCTTCAATTAAAACAGGAATTCCTTTATCTTCGGAGAGACGCCCCAGATAACCTAAAACAAACTCATCTTTATATGGAGAAGACAGGGTTCTTTGATAATTTTGATCATCATAAGGTAGTGGGAAATAAACACAAGGATTTTTAATCCCTTTCCAGCGAAGGACTTCTTTGACTTCTTCAGAACAGTAGAGAAAAGCGTACACGAAATGCGAGATCAATCTCTCATAGGGATGCAAGACTTTAAGATTTTCTTTTTTTAGGTTTTGAGCAACACAGAGAAAAATTTTGGCCTCACGATTTATTGAAAATATTTTTAGAAAGATTATCCAAAATGTACTCATGGCCCAAGTCTCTTGATTTAGAAAGATTGTATCGTATCTTTCTGCGTTCAGCGTTCTGAACATTCCCCAAGGAGAGAAGAAAAAGAGACTTCCATTGCCTTTGAAAAAAGTAGGCAGAAGAATTAATTTTCTCAAAGTAGAGTCAGTTGCTGGATTAAAAACAGATTCTATATGAGATTTAAGATTTGAACTCCAGGTGAGCGGAGCGACAAGATCTACTGACGCATTATTCTTCTGGGCAAAGACGTCCCAAAACTTTCGATTTGAATCAATAATTAGTGAATGACCGATGACTAGTAATTTCATTTTTTAATTCCAATGGTATAATTATAAGGAAATTCTTCATTATCTACATAGGACTAAATTTTGAGACCGAAAGGGACTTACTTTTCTAAGCTTGAATACTTTTATCAACCATCTCTTCAGGAGATTGTGCTTTGAAATTAGCTCTCTATGTTCACGACTTAAAGCTCGAAATTGGTCACAGCAATTCACTCATTGAGCTGATTCGTCATTTGCCAGAAGAATTTTCTGATAAAATTGAGGAAATTGAAGTGGTGACCTTCACGACCACACCGCTGGAAGTTCTATTTCCCAAATTCAAAGGCAAACTCAAATGGGTGAAAGTGCCTTTCTCTGGAATCAAACCAGTTTTACTTAAGTCGATTTATTATCAAATATGGACTTTTGTTTATAATAAACTCCTTCAATCTACTGGTAAATTCCGCATCGGAATTGGCATCAGCTGTCTAGATGTTGATGCAGTAAGTATTCAGTTCATACACCATCAATGGACTAAACGAGGTCTGGAGATGGAAGCCTCTCACGGAATACGTAAGTTTTATAAAAAGTTTCTTTTTGCTTACTTTGAATGGTGTGAGAATTTCCTTTTCCCTAAAAGGAATTTAAAAATTTTTTCTCCCGCTAAATTTTTGACTAATTTTCTGAAAACTAAAGCCCCTGAAGTTGATGCTGTGACAATTTACTCTGGAGTAAATTTAAGTCGCTTCGAACTTAAGGCGCAGACTCGACAGGAAATTTTTCAGGATCTCATTGGTAATTATCCTGTTCTTCAGGGACTTAAACTGGATGAGCCCATTTATTTGTTTGTGGGAGCTTATGAGAGAAAAGGGTTATTCCAGGCCCTGGATTTACTCGCCGATAGAGGAAATGCCCAGTTTATCGTCATCGGAAGTCCATCCATGGGTAGGTCTGTTCAGTGGCCCTCTTCACTTAAAGTTTTCCCTATTACTTTCACTAAAGAAGTTTCCAAGTTCTATGCCTTAAGTGACGTCTTTTTATTTCCCACTATGTATGAACCATTTGGGCTAGTGCTTTTTGAGGCGATGGCCATGGGGCTCGGGATTATTACCCGTAGATCCGAAGTTGGTGCCAGTGAGTTATTAGAAGGACTTCCAGAAGTCTACTTTTGTGATTCTCCAAATTTTTCAATGCCTAACATACAAGTCAAAAATTTTGAGAGTCGAAAAAATCTTAGAGATTTAAGACTGGAAATGCTAGGGGATGTATCATGGTCTAATGCTGGAAAAGAACTTGCAGACTTTATAGGTCATTAAAGCTTTTGATAAATCGCTTCTAAGTTTATTCTCATCTTTTCAATAGAATAGTTCTTACGGATATGTTCGTGACCTGCCTGCGCCAATTTTTGATAATCAGATTTATTGGACGAGAGAAGTAATCCTTGTATTTTTACTTTGAGAGCATCCACCGCATTTTCACTGGTCGAAGGATAGGCAATACCTGTTTGAAAATTGATGAGATCTCTTACTCCACCTTGGTCAGAGCCAATCACGAGGCAACCTTGTCCCATAGCTTCGGCCACCACGAGTCCAAAAGGTTCAGGAATGGTAGAACTGTGAATAAAAACATCAATTTCCCGGTAAAATGCAGGCATGTCTGCAACGTGATTTTTAAAAACAAAACTTTCTGCTAGATTTTGGGATCTTACTAGTTGCTCAAGTTTCCTTGCATAGGCTTGATCAGAATCAGTTTTAGCAGCTCCGGCGAGATAAAAAATAAAGGGAGGAAGACTCATTTCATTTTTCAGTTTACCCAATGCTAGAATAATTTGATGAAAACCTTTCCAAGAGCAAATCCTTCCTGCGGTTCCCAAAATGACTGAAGGACCTTGAAATATTTGACGAATATCATGAGATGAGTTCACTCCGAGGAAAAGGATAGTTTCCTGTACTTTTACAATTGGTTGAGGACTTGTGAGGTGGTGTCTTTCTTTGAGATCAGAAGAATTATAAATGAGCACATCTACCGGAAATAAATTTGCAATCTGATCGAGTCTTCCACCTACTGGGCCGTGCTGAAACCAAACCTTTTTAATCCCAAGGCCCATGGTGGCAAGGGACATAGTGATGTGAGCGTAAGGCATAGTGAGATGAAGAATATCGGGTTTAATTTCTTTCACAAGCTTTCTAATTTCTAAAAGTGCTTTGAATAGTTGGCCTAAACGTGTGAGCTTAAACTTACTCTGCAGAATATGAACCTTGATTCCTGATTTAATTGCCTCAGCAACCGCTTCCCCATTTGAAAAAAAGAGAATGCTTGAATCTATTTGGGAGTGTTGGTTGTGGGATTTAACTGCCGTTAATACAAAGCGCTCTGCTCCACCGAGATAACCATTCGGCGACACGTAAAGAACTTTTTTCATGGCCTGGAAGCTACCACAAAAATATTATCACTGAATCTTTCGCCTTGAAGCAGTCCAAGACTAAGTTTTTGCCACGATAAGCCCCGTAGACCGGGAATCAGACCTTTCTTAATAAAATGAAACTCTGTATCTACAAAGTTGGCTTCTTTTAAAATTCGTTGCAGATCTAAGCGGGTAAGTGCGGTGATATGGGCAGGATAATCCCTATCCAAAAAAGAAACAAAATGACCTTTGAGAAGCAGCGCTAATAGAGAGCGGATAGAGCCATTATTTGGGGTTGAGAGAATCAGTTTTCCACCTGGTTTTAAAAGTCGATACCATTCCCGTACAGTTTTTCTCGGATTTTCTAAATGTTCAATGACTTCGATGGCAATAACAACATCGAATAGTTTTTCCTCAACTGGCAGCGGTTCGTTTAAATCAGCCTGTAACCACTTTATCTCTAAGGGAAGATCATCTG
>CAMDDI010000250.1 GCA_945890905.1 Bacteriovorax stolpii | reverse complement strand
AAGAAGAACTACTAGTTAATCTTCAACATGCAGATGAAATTGGAAAGAAAGAATTGGTTCTTGGAGCTCAAGAGTCAGTTCCGAAGACTATTATCGCAGACGCTATTGTGAAAATTAAAAAAGTGCGGCCCATTCGATTGAAAGTTTGCGAAGGCACTGGTGAAGAGTTGTTCACCTTGTTGACCCATGGGAAAATTGATTTTTTCATTGGAAATTTTAAGCCTCTCAATCAAGGCAAAGAAATGTTCTACATACCTTTGGCAAAAGAGAAGGTTTCAGTTTGGTCATCCAAGAAGTATTCCTCCTTGAAAAATGGTTTTCCAGAAAGTCTGGAGGGAAAACCGTTTATTTTGCCAGGTTTGCAAAATCCTATTCGACATGATTTTGAGAAGGTGATGATGCAACAAGGTCTTAGTTTTGATGCTAGTATTGAAGCTCAGGATACCGCATTACAGAAAGAGTTGGCGGCACTTGGTGAGGGCCTGCTTTTAATGGGTGAAGATAGCGTACAGTCTTGGGTGAGCTCCGGAAGACTTATAAAGATTGGAAACTTCCCTGGGATAAATGAACAATATTGGCTAGGAATGGTTAAGCGAACTGTTGATAATGATTATATTAAGTCGATAATTCGAGCATTTTGACTTCATTATTTCGATTTTGCTTTTCCTTACATTAACCTTCAGGAGTCTAGTGATTACATCTTCATTCGCAGCTGGTCTTAGTTTGATCTTCATTTTCCTAAGTGTTCGAACGCTTCGCCTCCGGAAAAAATTCAAAATCGCTGTGGGAGATTCCGGCAACCTTGAAATGCTTCGCGCTATTCGTGCCCACGGGAATTTTGCAGAATACGTACCCTTGGCCTTGTTACTTATCTATTTTGTAGAACAAGCACATGCTCACTCATGGCTTGTTTACATCTTAGGAGGTGCCCTCACTATAGGTAGAGTGAGTCACTCATACGGTGTAAGTCAGTTAAATGAATCCTTTTTCTTTCGTGTTTTTGGAATGGTCTGCACACTTACAACAATTGCTCTTTCAGCGTTGTACCTGCTCTACTCGCGATTATTCTAAAAGAGCGTGCCCTAGTAACTGGCCAGTTTTCACTCAAAAAATATAAATAATTCTTGAGCAAAACACTTCCTTCTTCTTCAGAGCCCAAAATAATGGCAACTTTAAGTATTACTTTTAAAAGCGAGAAATAAATGGAAATTCAAAAGAATAACAGTTTTGTGAGATCACTCTGTATGGGAGAGATCGATGAGAGCATCATCCTTCCTTACCCTAAACTTCCAGAGACCGATAAGGAAACCCTTCGTAGTGTTTTTGATTCTATTGGATCTTCTTTAAAAGGAAGAGACGCTGAGTTTAGAAAATGGGATCGCCAAGGTGAACTTCCTAATGAAGTTTTGGAAGAAATGAAAGCTCGTGGATTATTCAGTCTTATCATTCCGGAAGAATTCGGTGGAATTGGAATGAACAGTACTTCCTATTCTCGTACTCTTCAAGAACTTGCAAAATATGATGGATCTGTGGCCATCACTGCTGGTGCTCATAGTTCAATCGGGATGCGCGGCCTCTTACTGTTTGGAACACCTGAGCAGAAAGCAAAGTACATGCCGAAACTTGCCAGTGGTGAAATGATCGCAGCCTTTTGCTTAACTGAGCCTGGAGCAGGATCGGATGCATCTTCCATTCGCACCAAGGCCTTAAAAGATGGCAACGACTGGATTATTAACGGTGAAAAGCTTTGGATCACTAATGGCGGTATCGCTGATTTCTTCACAGTCTTCGCTAAAACTGAAAGCAGCGAAGGTGGACAGATGACGGGCTTTATCGTCACTCGTAGTATGGCCGGTGTGACCAGTGGTCCCCATGAAGATAAAATGGGACTTCGTGCAAGTTCCACCACTACAGTAAATTTAGAAAACGTTCGAGTTCCTGCGGATCACGTTTTAGGCGAAGTTGGGAAAGGATTCAAAGTCGCTATGAAGATTCTCAATAGCGGACGCACAGGGCTTGGTGGTGGTTGTATCGGTGCTATGAAAAATCTTATCAGCATGTCTTCTAAGCAAGCTAAAGAGAGAGTTCAGTTCGGAAAGCCCATCGCTGACTTCGGTTTGATCAAACAAAAAATTGGCCACATGGTTGTAGATTGTTATGCCACTGAATCAGTAGTGAACATGGTAGCTGGTCTTGTGGATCAAGGTTACGAAGACTACGCCGTGGAAGCCGCGATCAGTAAAATTTTTGCAACAGAGTGTTTGTGGAGAACTGGCGATGAGGCCCTTCAGATCGCAGGTGGTAACGGATTTATGTGCGAATTTCCGTACGAGCGTATTCTTCGCGACTCGCGTGTGAATCGAATCTTTGAAGGCACTAACGATATCTTGCGCCTATTCGTTGCTTTGACCGCTATGAATGACGTTGGTCAAAGTCTTAAAGAAGTTTCAAAATCAGTTGAAGGAATTTTTAATGATCCCATTAAAGGTTTTGGAGTTCTCTCAGATTACGCTCGTAAACGTCTCTCTCACGCCACTGGTATGGGTAAGACCGGAACGACTTTCACCAAACTCCATCCTTCAATTAAGCGCCAAGCTGCTATCTTCGAAGAAGCCACTCGTGACTTAGCTTCCGCATCTGATCGAATTCTTCGCAAGCACGGTAAAGATATCATCAACAAACAGTTTGCAACCAAGCGTCTGGCAGACATCATGATTGATCTCTTCGTCTTCTCATGCGTTCTGAGCCGTGTGAATTCTTCAATTGAAACTAACGGTGCAGAAGCTTCGGCCAAAGAGATTGAAATTCTCAATGTCTTTGCTGGTCAAGCACGCCGTCGCATCAAAGGTAATATTGGAAAGATTGATGAGAACGATGATGACTCGATCAATATCTTGGCCGATCATGCACTCGAGAATGAAAAATATATTTGGGATAATTTGTAGAATATAGAAGAGCCCAGTTTTTAAACTGGGCTTTAGTATCTTTCACTTCTTGCGAAGATTGAAACTGAATACAATCATGTGCGGTATGGCATTTCTGCCACAGAAATTTCATAGGAATACCATATATTTACAACAAGTTTTGAAACGAGATATCGTGAAGCTTAAAAACCAATAACTAGCAAAGGTTTCTCAATGCGACTTTGGAGCTTGTTACTATTTTTAATAAATTTTCTACTCTCTGGTTGTTCCTCAATTTCAACAAGAATTGATTATCATGCGACAAAAGCCGTAGATGTTCAGCCCATCTGTACTATCTGGAATTCAACAAATGGGGCAGCTTTAACAAATGCATTTGAATCTCAAATTTTAGTTAAGACTCCGGCCCAACATCGAAGTAACTTTTTTGGACCGCTGATCATTCCTTTAATACCGGTTTACTTAGGAAAAGAATCACTGAACTCTCGACTTGAACTTCAGATCATTCCGAAAGAAGGTAAAGCCCTCTTACTTCCGATTCAAGAAATTGAAATGTTTTTTGATGGGAAAAAGATTGTATTTAGCAATGCGAGTTACAGAGTGAAGGGAAGGACAAATTCAGAGATTACATATGGCATGCTTGATCAAGAAAAATTGAATTCCTCAGTTGAAATTAAGCAACCTTACTCAATCGTTCTAGAAACCTCTAAATACCAGTCACCACCAAAAAATATCGAAGTACGTTTTGTTATCTATAATGGAAGTGAGAGACAGGAAAAAGTGCTACATTTTAATAAAGAAAGTGATGTTGAATATAATCCATTCTTTTTACCTGGTCAGGAAATGCATGCGAAGTGCAAGACGAAATTTGCAGATGGGAGAAACGGCCAGGATTTGTTTTAGTCACAGAAATAATAGAAACAAAATTTCGATCCCCCACTTGGCACCAGTAAGATTGGAGGCTCAGTATGTATAGAAAGTCAGTTTTAATTATAGATGATTCATTGGAGTAACAGCTTCCTGAGATTATTCAAAATCGAAACTTGAAGTCACACTTTGTGATTTCAACTAGGCTTCTTTGTTCAATCTGTGACATCAAGATTGATAGGAGCATGTATGTCTAAACTCATCGAAAGCGATATTAAAAATTTAATCTATTTTTTTAGAGGACATAGAGTGATGCTGGATAGCGATCTGGCAAATATCTATGGAGTAGAAACCAAAGTTCTGAATCAAGCTGTTTCGAGAAATCACGACCGATTTCCTTCTGATTTTGCCTTTAGGCTTACCATAATAGAATGGGAAAA
>CAMDDI010000249.1 GCA_945890905.1 Bacteriovorax stolpii | reverse complement strand
CCTGATGTTCGTTCCATAGGAATTATATCATCCCAGTCAGTTTGGTCATTGAAGTTAGAGAACTGTCCTGGAGTACTAGGGATTTCCTGATCAAGAGGGTTATCCATTTTTGAAACTGTATTACGAACAGGTGAGATGTCGATATAGTCTGAGATTGCCTCAAGATTTCCATCTGTAGGGAAAATTCTATCCCATTCTCTGACGACCATTCTAATTTTGCCTTTAACTTCAAGAGCTCCATCAAGACAAAAGAATGTATAAAATGGGCTTGTACGGTAGCTGACGATATTATTACCAGTATTATTGATTGTTGCAGTTCCTGCTGTAAGAGAGAGTCCCATAAATGGATCTCCTGCAAGAGGCATTGCTCTGTAACCATTTCTCACAGTGGCGGTATAAAGATTAGCAGTTGAAATAATCGGAGTCGCCGATTCATTTCTGCGGTTTGAAGAATAGAATTCCATAACATTGGGATCAAATTGTTCACGGTTTGGTGATGTAGAAAAAATGGAAGCGTAGGCAGCATCATAGTTATTAATAAAATCAATTCCGGTTGAGGCCACGTTTCTTCTGTAGTTCGCGATTTCGTTAGATGTGCTACGTAATTTTGTCGCGAGCTTTTCAAGCTCATAATCTTTTGAGAAAGCTGCATCAAGAGTCGTGTCATAAATAACAGTTCCTCTAGTCATACCAGCGAGGGCCGATTCTTTTAAGATGGGGCCTTTTATACAGTTGCGAACTTGTCCACCACACTTAACTTTGGTGCGTGTTACTTTGTGAGTTGTTGTAGCACCGCTGGTAACTAGACTTACAGTATTTACATAAACTGTTCCGATGTCGCAGTTAGGCCCTTCGTCTTGGCCTTGAGCAGCTGTGGTTTTTGAATAGTCAAAGCGGCAAAGATCTTCATCGGTGATCACTGCCGAATCTCTAATACGCTCACCAGCAGTGAGAGTACTATCAACATAATCATTACATGAAATGACCCCTGTATTATCAATGGCCGCCTGAGTATCTGTGGCCGTCGTATAAGTAGCACCCGCTAAATAAGCTGATGCGATGGCCGATGTTGTAGCAGTGTCACAACTGATTTTTGTATAGGTGGTTGATGAGTCACCTGGCATACGGTCATAAAAAGAATAGGGTGAATATCCAACGTAGGCGCAAGTATTAGGACTTGCGGAGACTTGGAATTTTAATCCGTTCATGTACATCGCTAATTCTTCAGCTTCATAGTAACAAGTAATATCAAACTGTTTATCATCATGAGCAGTCGGCGCTAGTGCCTCAGCATTGTAAGCATCATTGGAGAGGGCGACACCTGTGCTTGAAATTTTACATTCAGCTGCGAAGTTATTATTTCCGGTCCTGTGGAGTTTATAGTTTAAAAGAAGAGGTGATGTGGCTTCCACCTTCAAATAATACTCTGTGGGAACTACCGTGGGAGATCCGGAAGTACCAGAAGTAGTTACTGCGTTCCCGTTTAATTCGGGATTAACTTTTTCATTACAACTCGCCAGTGCCATAACAGCGAGTGCTAATAAGGGAAGTTTTTTAAGCATGGCCATAATCCGTTCCTTGGGAAAACCATTAATCTCATACACTCCTCGGAGGGGCGCAAAAGAAATTGAGAAGAAGTGTTTTTTACTCCCCTTTTTTTTAGGAGCGGGTTAAAATAAGTCTAAGTTGAATGTATATTTTTTGCCTATATATTTCAGACTAAGAAGGTCGGAAAAGGTCATGATCAAAATTTCGTTCCTTAAAATTCAATCTCTTTTCCCCTCAGGATCCTTCTTGATCGCTGTAGTTGTATTTTTATTTGCAAATTTTTCACATGCTTCTCAAGATGGGGTCGTTACATCAAAAAAGGCCATAGTGTATTCTGACTTGGAGATGACCAGTCCAGTCGGGTTTGTTAAAAAAGGTCAGATCATTAAAGTAGGAGAGATCGCCCGAAACAAGGGTCAAGTTTATCCCATCATCATTTCTGGAAAAATAGCCTACATTAAAGTCACGGACATTAGTGTTCAACGCGAATCCATGGATTCTAAAAAACTTGTGGCCGAGAGGTTCAAAGAAAATACTAAGGACACAGAAGATTCAAAGTATTCGCTAAGCTACCTTGATTACAGCACCCAGATGAAGCTTCCCAAAGACAATGGAAACCTACAAGACAAAGATTCACTCACATTTACAGGGGTTTCGGTGAAAGGGGAGAAGACCATTAAGCACCATTGGGATATGCAAGTTCTTTTTAACTATATGGTGGGCACAGAAGGTGTTGAGAAATTTAAAATTTTTGAATTAGGTGGCGGTGCCGGATTTAGACTTTTTGATTACAAGCGTTTTATTTTTGAATGGGAAACCCAGGCCATGGCCATTCCTTATAGCAGTTATGCTCTCAAAAACGGCTCAAACAACAGAGAAGAGTTTAGGGTCAACGGTTATGGCTATACTGTGGGAACTGGCCTCTCAGCTGCCACCAGATTCGGAAGACATTGGGGTGTAGAAGCTTCTGCAGGTATGTACTACACCCGCATTACTGGTTTTAGGGTCCCAAAACCTTATCAGGTGATTGAACCTGCTTTTTACGGAACTCGTATTTCCATTGGTGCCAACTACCACTATTAACTCAATAGAACTTTGAGTTTTTCTAAATCAACTTTTCTTGAATGTCGATCTAGTCGCACTCTTTTTGAATCTTTAAAATTGAGCCATAAAACGTAATAGCCCTTGTTCTGAAAACCAACGGAATCTTCATCATTCTTAAGACGGGCCACATTAGGAGAGTCCAGAAAAGGTTCAATAGTTAGCTGGTTAGTGTTCTCAATGTTATAGCTTGAAGTCAGTACAGGGATTGCAAATAAACGGTGCTGAACTTTAAGTTCATCATTTATTTTAATAAGGCGCTTCTCATAGAAAAAAAAGCCTAAAACAAGCAAAGGCATCATACCTATTGTACCTAAAAGTCCATATCCAAGAGTAGCATCGGTGCTATCGCCCAGTTCAATGAGTTTTAAAATAGGGGCCTGGATGGCCAAAAACATAAATGAAATGACGGCCACAATACATAAAGCATAGATCCAAAAGATATAGGGCAGGCCATAGGTTTTAAGAATGAGAGTCTGATCCTTTTCTATCACAAAGTCTTCTTCATCTCTGGCAACAGGAAATACATACATAAGACCCATACTATTTTTTATCCTTATTTTGATAGGGAGTGTAGACGTTTAAGAGTTCGATGCGAGGATATAAAAGATTCATCCATGTAGAAAAAAGGGCCTTGGGAGCTTCCTTTTCTTGGATAAATAGATCCCTCAAAGCGGGTGACACATCATTTTCAGAAACTGAAGCTTGAAGACCTAATTTTTTTTCCAGTCTCATAATAAGTAAAATTTTTTGATCTTTGAGATTTTCTGGTACCTGGAGCAGTTTGAGACGTTTATAAGTGTGTGCCAGTTCCCGATTATTGTTAATAAAGATAAAGTCCCATACACATTGGAAAAAAGCGATGATGGTTTTCCAAGTTGGGTTGGTCATAAGGGCCTGAGACATTTGTAAATGATGATAGGCCATGTCATAGGCCCCTTCATCAAAAGAGCTCTGGGCCAAAGAGATCCGCTTCCATGCCTTTTCAAAATCTTTTTGCTTTGTAGCGGCCTTAATTTCAATTCCGTCCGCTGCATTGGCAAGAGAGAAGCGCATAATGGCGTCACTGGCCACAAGTGCGCCTTCCCCTTCTTTTACATCCACATGCCCAAGGGTGAGATTCACTTCATAGGCAGCAATGGTGGAGAGTGTAGCAGCAGGGTGTAGCCATTTTTTAGCTTTCTGTTCTTCTACATCCGTTAAAGTATCCAGTATGTGCCCTTTAAATTCTCGGGAGAGCTTGTCTTTTAACCAGCTTTGGCGGTCACTACAAAGTTTGAGATAGGATTCAAATCCTTCCACATCTTTTTGCAAAGGAATATTGGTAAAGATCAGAGGGGAGGCTTCATTAAGATTATAGCTCTCGATATTCATAGAAGGACCATCGATGTCGATGACTTGAACCAACCCAGATTTATCACCCATGATAAAGGCCCATTTGGTGACTGAAGATTGATTTTTTAAAATCTTTTTGAGATCTCCAAATTCTTTCATTTCAAATAGGGCCTCAAAGGCCATCTGAAAAATTCCAGTTCCTGATTTATGAAACACCTGTCCAGGCTTGTGATGTAAGGCCAGGGAGAGTCCTGAAGAAT
>CAMDDI010000248.1 GCA_945890905.1 Bacteriovorax stolpii | reverse complement strand
CAAATCACAATAAGTGGCGTTTTAACTTTATCTAGACTTAAGGTATGACTATCCAAAGTTGAAGTACCTTGATCACCAGTAATCACAATGGCGGTATTTTGAATGGAGTGATCAAGAAACATTTCCATCAGAACACTTTCAATTTCCTTGTCCACACGTGCTAAGTCAACAGGACTGTTCTGGGCAAAATACATCATCCCAAAAAAAGGTTGAGTAATACCTGTATTCTGGCGGTCAAAAACCCAGCTCTTCCAACGGTCGGCCATAGGTGCAATATCTTCTTTAGGTGCCAGCTCATTAGCAAATGTTGCCAAGATTTCTGCACCAGTTCCTTGAGAGAGAGAAACAAAGTCATACTTTCTTTTTCTCAATTCATCCACCAGCACAGGTGCCACATGCTTTTGTAGTACAGCACCCACATAAGTCGGTGGCAAAGAATAGAATAATGAAAAGAGACCACCCAGATCATCAGCACTTCCAGAGAAGTGATTGTTATAAACAGCTGCGTGTCGGTGGTAGTGATGAAGAGTGGGAGTGAGCTCAGGACTTAAGGCATCCCCTCTCCAGCCCTTGATCACAATAAAAAGAAGATTCTTACTGTTCTTGGCGGTGCATTTCATTTCGGCGCGTGGGTAATACAAATTTCCCTGTGTATTGGAATTGCTATCAGACTTATTACCATTCAACACAAAACTTAAAGGAAAAAGCTTTGTGTACTGAGTGATATGGTTAGAAGAATAGAGTCTGAATAAGTGACTGATCCCAAAGGCCAGAACGATCACCACTAAGTACCAATTCCCCATGGGATTACTGAATCTCTTCTGCATGTTCCGCCAGATTCTTTCTCCGCGAAACCAATAAAGAATCGAAACAATGATAGGGGCCACAATCAGAAAGATTAATCCCGCATTTGAAGGAATGAAGGTTTTAATTCCTTGCTGGTAGAGCAGGTTCACGATGAAGTTATTAATGTGTAACCGAAACTGAGAAAATATGTAGGCATCACTTAAGATATAGAGATTCAAAAGTAAGATGATAAACAAGGACCAGATTCGGCAGAAATAATAAGAAGGGAAAATCAAAACAAAGGGACAGTAGAGAATAAAATAGGACACCACATTCAAGAGCCCGTAGATCCCGATGAAGGTTATGGCGAAGTAAAACATTTCTGAAGCTGATTGGGGGTAGATAAAGCTTTGTAAGTAAATCAGCCCAAGTAAGCTAGAGAGAGGCCATGAAAAGCCAAAAAACAATTTACGCCCCCATGATAGAGCGAAATTTCTGCGGTTCATCCATCGTCCTTAAGTTAGTGAACACTGCTATTCTAAACATATTGTTGCGGATAAACATCTGAAATAACGGGCAATATTTTCATGTTTGACATACCAAACAGATGGATTACAATATCAAACAACCGGGAAAATTTTATGATTATTCGCCATTCAGAATCTATTCTTAAGCAACTTTCAGAATTGGAAACGAGAATTCAGAAATTTGAGCGATTAATGGAAGAATTGGGGATAGATTGTGATCGGGAAAATATTTTGCAAGTCATCATTGCTGGAAATGGAGCCAACGCCCCACGTCCAGCAAATAGAAAAAAATTAGAATAAGAAATCAGCACCTAAACCAATAACACTTGAACGACGGCTCTTGTAAGTCTCTTTCGCTCCATTAGTTTTATAGTCGTAATCCGGATTCATTGTTTCAGCAAATGTGAAGCGGGCAATGAAGTTAGGAAGGATAATACATTTAGCTATGAAGCGAGCATCTACATCCATATGAGAATCATTTTTAACTTTAGTTCCAGTAGTATCTTCATCATATGCCGAGATACGTGTACCAGTAAGAGCTAGGCCAAGAATGAATTCATTCACAGGACGATACTGATAAGCTGCACGTAAATAGGCATCAGTTGATGAATCAACATCATAGCTTTTCGTTGAACCATCTACTACTTTCTGGTCACGCTCTCCAGAATTGTTATATACAAGTCCAGCAGTAAGTCTGAATTCGTTGGCCTCATTCCATTTACGACCAACACTTGTATTGAGTTCGTAAGCACTACGAGCGTTAGCTGCGTTTCCTTCTTCAGTTCTGTGTTTAACTGCTGCACCAGTCACTTGATCTTGAACTGCAAAGCGAGCCACAAATCCTAAGTCAAAATTTACTAATGAATCATTCTGATTGATGACTCGGAAATTTCCACCAACAAGAGGATTAGTAAATCCATCTTGAGTCCAAGCACGAGTTGGAGTTGATGTATTATCCGTTTTCATAAGGTAGTTATAACCTACACCAGCAAACAAGTTGAGTTGATCAGAGAGTCCAAAATTTAACTGAGTAGCGAAAGCATTTCCTTCAGTTCGAGTAGGAGCTCCCCCTGGAGAAATTTTGTACTGCTCTGTGGTGCGATTAGCATCCGCAGAAAGTTGAAACTGACCTTGCTTCACGAAGAAGTTTAAGTCTCCGAAACTAACTTGGGCCTGAGCTGATACTGCAGTAAGCATCGCAAGAATAGCGATAATTTTTTTCATGATAGAACTCCTTATTCTGACGAAGATAGTACTACATAAAGGTTAAAAAAACTAAATGGATTTAGATCGAAGAGAGCTTTTGAGAGATTTAGTGCCCAAAAAAAGAAAGGCCCGGCATAAAGCCGGGCCAATTTAACACCAATTTTTTAGATCGAGATCTTAGAAACGGTAAGTCATAGAAACACGAGACATCAACTGATCAGTGCGGAGTGAACCGTTACCACCGTTAGTAGATACACCGTTGTTCTGACCGTTAGCAGGGGTACCAGCGTTACCATCAGTTGAACCATCACCAGCAGAGTTTGTAGAGATCAAACCATCAACAGTGAATTCGCCAAACTTCAAAGAAGCACCAGCGCGAACAGCTGTTTGAGAAAGAGTTCTCTTTTGATCTTTACCAGCTTGACCAGTAGTAGAAGCATCAAAAGTATTTTTAGACCAGAGGTATTGGCCTACTGAAGTACGAAGAACTAACCAAGAAGCAGCATCGTACTCAAGTCCTACGTTCAAAGGAATTACATAACGAGTGTTATCAGCTTTAGAACCGAAGTACCCAGTACCATCATCAGAAATCATTAATCTCTCACCAGTAAGGCGAGCAAATAAAGTAGCTTTATCGTTAAGGCGTTCTTGACGAGCAACACCTAGACGAACTTCATCAAGACTCCACTCTTTCTTAACAACTGCAGCAGAACCGTTGGCTGGAGCAGTATTTGAATAATCTGTAGCAACATGCTTGTAATCAGCGAAAAGTTTATATGAATTAACCATATAACCAGCACCAAGCAACCATGAACCGTTACCTTCAACCATGTTACCAGCGTAATCTTTAGCATCACCCATGAAAGAGTAGTGAGCAAGAACTTCTAGATCACCAGCAACAACACCTACGCGTCCGCGAAGTGCGTTTGAAGATACTCTTGAACCAGCAGCGCCGCGAATACCTTGGTTAGCATGTTCGTGAGTAAGGTTTGCACCCCATTTAACACCAGCATCACCACCAACAAATAAATCCCAAGCATTTTTCTCTTGAAGATTTGAACCAGCAAGAGCGCGAGTTACTGCAGCAGTTGGAGTTGTGTTACCGAAGTGTAAGCCGTAAACCATGTTATTCCATGATTTATTGAATCCAGCTTCAGATTTTGGAGAAGAAGGAGAATCAGCAGCAGTAGCTGAAGTTGAAGCAGGATTTCCGCCTGAAGTTCCGCTAGTGCTTGTACGACCGAACTCGTAAGTTACGAGATCTTTTTGATCGTTGATTTTAGCAGGGTTAAGGAATTGGTTACGGTTGTCGTTGATGTAGTAAGAACCGAAATTGTCCTCACCCAAAGCTTCAAGACGGGCCTTAGTAGCGAAAGCTGGTGTTGCGAGAACAGCAAGTCCGCAGGCAACTAGTAGCTGTTTTTTCATGAAATCTCCCTTTTTTAGAAAATGACGTCTGTCATTCATTCATGGTTATCTAGATACGTAAAAATGTATTACCTAAAGTGTCACCTAGCCTCAGATCCTTGTAAATATTTTTTTCAGTCTAATGATAATAAAAATTAAAAATATTTTTTCTGGGTGTATCAAAGTTTTGACGGTTGCTGCCCCTATTAGAATTTTTTATCCAAAAAAAGCCACCCTTCGGTGGCCTAATTTTAATGATTTTTGTGTCGTTATCAGAAGAGAATATCAAATTTCAAAAAATTGAATTTTAGTTCATTCCCTGATCTGAAATACTCATCGCGGATACCGCCCCCATAG
>CAMDDI010000247.1 GCA_945890905.1 Bacteriovorax stolpii | reverse complement strand
AATCCTTCATCACCATTAGGACTAGTGAGTTCTAGTTTTAAGGAATTCTTTTTTGGTAGAGAAGTTACTTTCCAAAACTTTTTATCAAATCCACTCATACCCCCATGGAGTGTATTGGGACTGCGATTGACATTGAGCTGAATTTTTTTTCCATCAAGTCTAAATTGACCTTGAGCAATTCTGTTCCCATAGCGGCCGATTAAGCATCCAAAGTAGGGAGGATTTTTGGTGAGATAATCTATTGGATCATCAAAGCCCAAAACCACATCAGTAAAACATCCCAAGCGATTAGGAATGAGAAGTTTTGTGACAATGCCACCTAGGTTTAAAACCTCAATTTGCATGCCGTTTTTATTTTTGAGAGTATAGGATTGCAGTTCCATAGGAGAAGTAATGTCTCACGACTCCCAAAATGATTCAATGAGATACTCTTTAGAAGCGCATTACACTGCTTCAAAAAGCACTTTAATAAATTCTTTTTTCTTTAAATCATTCTTTTTGAGCTTCGCAAATAATAAATTTTTGATTGGTGGCAATGATTTGACTCTTTCCAAAGATCTTTTTGAGTAAGACTTGGTAACCTAAATGAGAATTTCCAATGACTCTCAAAATGCCGCCTTTTTTCAAAACATGAAAGGCATCTTGAAACATTTGACGGGCGATAAAATCACCAATGGTAGTTTGTTGGTGAAAGGGTGGATTACATAGAACTAGATCAATGGAATGGGCAGGTTGATTTTCATAACAGTTGGTCCATAAAAATTCCCCTTGAACATTATTCGCTTTAGCACTGAGAATACCCATCCAAGATTCATCACTGAAGATGATTTGAGACTTTGGATTAAGAAGCTGTGCTTTTCTTCCCACCACTCCATTCGCACAACCTAAATCAAGAATCTTGCTAAAAGTTCCTTGTGGAATATGCTCTAAAAAAAAACGCGTCCCTATATCAAGCTTCTCTCTGCTAAAAACATTGGAGTAATTCACAAATGGTTCATCAAAACCTTCAATTTGAATTGATTTTGGATAGGGAGACTCAATTTTTGATTTTTGAAACTTGGCAAAAATAAGTCGGGCCTTTTTCTTGGCCAAACTGGTTGTGGTTTCACCGATATACTTATTTAGAAGATCAAAACTGGTTGGGGCCAAGTGCTTAACCATTGAGGCACAAATAACTTGCGAGTGAGGGCCAAGATGCTCAGAGAGATGGCAGAGAATATCTTCAAAGTAGGACATGTTCTTTGGAATCTGGATAAGTACATAATCATATATCGCTGAGAGAGCATTTAAATCGTGAATCGGATGAATTTTATTTTCGCTATTGAGTTTAATTGCTTGAGCACTTACAAAGGAATCTGTGTAGCTTGTGATATCTTGACCCATGATTCCACAGCTTAAGGCCCCGAAGTGATCATTGATAATGAGGATTCTTTTTTGAGCTAGATTTAAAGTTCTTACATGAGAGAGAAGGAGTTCATCGGCACTGTCCCAACCTTGGAGAGGATCATTTTTCACAACAGGGTAGCGTTTGATCTCCATTTATTTTATGAAAGCTTGAAAAGCTCTTAAGGCCCAGTTTTCTGCCACTTCCTTTCCTCCGGGGAAGTAAAAGTGAATACCGTCACCACCAATCTCAGGATAACTTGTCACAGAGAAACTATCAAAATATGTACACTGACTACCTACAGCTTTTTTAGTGAGCTTACTAATTCTCTCATGCTGGCTTTTAAGAGTGCGGCTGGTAGGCATTCCAATCCAAAAACATTGGGCTCCTGAGGCAATAATATCATTCACCATTTTTTTCATATCATTGATCACAAAAGTATCATTTTCGTAACCAGAGTAGTTGGTGGCCAAGGCCACTAAAACGTGGGCAGGCCGTGTTTTCTCTAAGAGTTTTCGGAAATCTGCTACTGGTCCAATAGTCCCTTTATGGCTTGCACCTTTTTCGTCGATTTCAAGATATCCACACTGAGTCTTGGCATCTGTTCGGTAAAAATCATTCACAATAGTTCCGCAGTAGGTGGCAGTTGTGACGTGTGCGCTAACACTACGCAGTTTTTTATCCAAGGCTTGTCCAAATGGACCCACACTATGAGAGTCCCCGACAAAGAGGATAGAACCAAGGAGATAGGGAATAGGCATAAGATTTTTCCTTTAGGATTAAATCTCATCACATTTGATAGCTAAATGGCATGCTTTTTTAGAGTAATTCGATGATTTTTTGCCCTGTTAGTACTTTTAAAGGGTTTTGAGAGGATAAACATGCGGTCGGGATTTCTAAAGAGATAAAGATAGGCAAATCCTTTGCCTATCTTAAGACGACAAATTCCGGGTTGATCTACACTGATTCATTTCAACCCGGCATCATTTGCATTATCCACTGAGTCCATCAAAGGAATTAGGCCAGTTTTTTACGAAGATCATTCTTAACCATAGCAACGGTTTTGGTAAGATCTGCCTTAATTTTTGAAATTTCTGGTTGAACTTCTTTGCTAACTTGAGCAATTGTTCTTTTAGCGTTTTTGATGGCCGTTTTTTTAGCTTTTGAAACAGCTTTTTTAGCTGTTGATTTGGCAGCGTTTAAATTTCTTTTAAAGTTCATAGGGACTCCTCTGAAGGTTAGTTGCTCTTTGCAACACTTCTAGCCATTGCATACATCATACCAACCCTAAAAAGTGCTATAGTGGATTTTAGAAAATTCACGGGGCAGAATGGTTCAAAAAGAAAGATTTTGCAATATTTGAAAAGTTGTAAAAAAATATTTACTGAAGGTAGAGACGAAGAGCTCCTTCTCACTCTCAAGGAGTATAAACTGCTTCTGAAATGCAAAGCCGCACAATTGATATGCACGTGAGTTCTCTGCGAAAAAAAACTCGATCACTTTGGCCAGACCATTTCTTCCGTGAGGGGAGTGGGCTACTCTTTTAATCTAGATAATCTAAGTCACTAGCTTCTTTTCTAATTCTCACATTAGCAGGACCACACAGAACAAAACTTTGAAGTACAAGTACTCCACCATCTGCTCCATCATTCTTTGGGGTTTTTATGAAAACATGGATGTTCGCTTGGCGTTGGCGCACACTCTAGACCGCTTTCCTAATCAAAATTAAACTATTTTTTAATGTATGACAAAAGTCATATTTTTTCATTTCGATGACTCTTTTAATTTTTCAAAACCTGATCCGTATCAGTTAATTATATTGAGAATATCTTAAGATAGGTCTAAGGATTTTTAACGTCTAAAACCTATGTTGGCTGCTAATGTCTATTTGCATACATTGTGATGAAGTTTCATTTCATCCTCTCTTTGAGGATACCGATACCATAAAGGCCCACCCATTTTGTTGTCGTGGTTGCATGACTGTTTTTCAAGTCCTCCATCAGAAAGGTTTAGAGAGTTACTATGACATTAAATTAACCTCCGGATTAATGAAGCCACGCTCTCCTGTAGATACAAAGAATTCTCAGTTCCACTATTTAGACGATACAGAGTTTCGAAAAGAATACTCTTACGAAGACTCTTCTCAGTTGCCTGTTATGGAGTTCTACCTTGAGGGTATTCATTGTTTGGCCTGCCTGTGGCTTATTGAAAAAATACCTGAGTTTGTACCTGGCGTAGTAACTGCCAAGTTAGATTTGTCTCGATCAGTTGTGACGGTGACAATTGTGAATGGGGGAGAGTTTAGAGAAGTTGCCAGAGAACTTAATAACTTAGGATACACACCTCACGCGCTTCGGAAAAATCAGGATGAAACTAAGCTCAAGGCCCGGGAAGAAAAGATAAATTTGATTAGAATTGGTATTGCTGGTGCAGCAGCTGGGAACATCATGGTTTATGCGATCTCTCTTTATGGGGGCGCAGATGGAAGTTTTGCTCAATACTTTAACATGCTCACTGTACTGTTTGCTATTCCTGTGCTCACATTCTGTGCTTACCCTTTTTATAAAAATGCTTACTTTGCACTGAAAAACAAAACACTCTCTATCGATATTCCCATATCCCTGGCCCTTGTGACTGGGGGAGCGATGGGAATCCATCATCTTATTTCGGGTATTTCTGAGAATTATTTTGATAGTTTATCCACTTTGGTTTTTCTTCTCCTACTCTCTCGATATTTCTTGGCGATGATACAAGAAAGAGGTTTGAGTGCGAATGACCTTCAATATTTTCATCAAAATGAAAGTGTCCTTCAGGAGAGTGTGTTTGGATCCGGAATTTTTGAAGAAACTCACCAGAAGTTTGTTAAGGCAGGTCATCGTCTTAAAATTCGGCCAGGTGAATTTATCCCTGCAGATGGGATTGTAATAGCGGGT
>CAMDDI010000246.1 GCA_945890905.1 Bacteriovorax stolpii | reverse complement strand
TGGAAGCTTTTGAAAATCAATAACGGTAAAGAGATCAAAACAGTCCATATCTGCATCATAGGCAAGGTTTGACGAGAGCTTAGCTCCCGCCAAAACATACATATTCATCAAAGAATTTAGTGGACGCTCTTTTTCTCCAAAAAAACTCTTCAATAAATGAGTCATCGGGAGTGAAAGAGTTGGGTGATTGTCCAAACTGAATTCTTCTTTAACAGTGATATTAAAATTATCAATAAAAGCATTGCGACTTTTGAGTTCATCAAGGATTGTGGTGAGATTTGAAAAATCTTCCCGGCCTACACTTGAGCATCCAAAGAGGTAGTGAGCTCCCGCACGCTTGGCGTATCCGCAAAGTCCCTTCCACAAAAGACTTATCACGGCCCCCTGACGGTAATCTTTATGCACACAAGCGCGGCCTAGTTCTAGTTTATTTCCCTCTAGATTCATAAACTCTTGGAGATTGAATTCTCCCTCGGAGTAGAACTCCGAAATCTGTCTATTTTCATTACTTGCTAATAGACGGTAGCAGGCCACCACTTTGTCTGAAGACTTCTCTTTGACAATTAAGTGATCGCAAAGGAAATCGAAATTATCAATATCGTAGGGCAGTAGTGCGAATCTTCTTTTTTGTCCTGAAAACTCACCGTAAAATACTTCATATCGTAATTTAAATACTTCCATAAGCTCGACCTGGGTGTCGGCGGTCTTTACTTCATAAAGCTGATTTTCAAAATTCACTGATATAAAAGGAGTCACCACATTTTGAGTTGCTGATTTCATTCTCAAGTAGTGAGGAAACTTATCAAAGGTAAACTGAGTATTAAGCAAAAGTGTGTTAACCATGAAACTATGATGACAAAGAATGCATCAGAACACGCGTTAAGAATGGCCAAGGATTGTCAGAATTGAGTGAGGGAAGAGAAATCTTTTTTGTCTGTTATTTTTTCGGTGGAGTACCGAAACAAGATTTTCCTAAGAGGCCAGCACGAAAATCCATCAAGACCAATTTGTAGACCCGGTCTAAATCAGGGATGCCCTTTGGCTTTAAACATCCTCTGACTGTTGCAATTTTGAGAAGTGTCTCATCTAGGCTCAAATCAAAAGATTCTAGTTTGAAGCGCTCTTTGAAATCCTGTGATTTCTCTTTCAAAAAATATTTCACTAGGTAGCAGGCCGGATCTTCTTCACCAATGATCTCATCTGGAATGGCATTAATGGCACTCAACCAAAAGCGGTGCTCCTCGTTTTCAACTTGAGGTGGCATCACCCCAGGAGTGTCTAGAAGCTTAAGATCCTCATCCACAGTGACCCATAATTGCACGCGGGTTTGGCCCGGCTTATCAGCAGTTTTGGCAGCATTTCTATTAGCGATTTGATTAATGAAAGTTGATTTTCCTGTATTCGGAAGACCAATGATCATAATTTTATAATCTTGCTTAGGTTGATTCACTTCAGGATTGCATGCGCGGCGCTTATCGTTGACCACCTTGCGGGCCGTAGTCAAAATTGTTTTTAAAACGGCCTTATCTAAAATATTGATGAACATATAGGGTTCACCCTGGGCCTTAAACCACTCTTCCCAAACAGCAACTTTCTGAGGATCAGCAAGATTAACTTTATTGAGCAGGATCAAGCGACTTTTCCCGCCGATCGAATCATTAAGAGTTTTATTTCCCGAGACAAACGGCACTCGGGCATCACGGATTTCAATGACTAGATCAACTTGAGCAGCTTTGGCCTTGATCTCACGCATGGCCTTAAGCATATGCCCAGGAAACCAGTTAAAGGCCGCATCGGGTTCTGAATCGATGTATGACTTCGGAGGAAGAGGTTCTTTTTGAGAGCGTTTATTGTAGGCCATTCTCGCTTTTTAGCACTTATGCTGCGATAAGGCTAGCTGTCCACCTAGGAATATCTGTGGATTTTAGGTAGGATGCCTCATGCTTGAGTACCCAAAATTTATTAGTAAAGACGATATCAACACTCTCCCTATGATGATGTACACCGGCCGCCTTGAAGTCATTGAAGATCATGCGCACGCATTCAAGGCCATTGAGAAGCTCAGAAGTGCCAAAGTCCTAGGCTTTGATACTGAAACTCGCCCAAGTTTTGCCAAAGGAGAGTTTCACCCCATGGCCCTCATTCAACTGGCGACCTCTGACTGTGCCTATCTATTCCGATTGAGTAAAATGCCTTTCCCAAAAGAACTTCTGGAATTATTTACGACACCAACAATTATTAAAACCGGTGTAGGAATTCAAGATGATATTAAGGGCATTCAGAAGATGATTTCTTTTGAGCCACAAGGGTTTGTTGATCTGTCCACGGAAGTAAAGAAAAGAGGATTTGAGAGCTTAGGACTTCGCGCACTCACGGCAATCTTTCTTAAAAAAAGACTCTCTAAAGCTGCCAAGATTACAAACTGGGAAAAAGAACATTTAAGTGATGATCAACTTAAATATGCTGCCAATGATGCTCTAGCGGGATTTCTGATATACGAAAAACTTATGGAATCAGGATTGTAGATCCTGTCTCTGCCCGTGAATGACTTTATCTACTGCCAATAAATTAAATTTTTCTTCGTGTCTAGGGCCTATTGGGAGAGGAAAATTTAGCCCTTCCCAATCTCCACTTTAATCAAAAAATTCAGTTACTTAATCACCACTAACGCTTTCCATCAAAGCCACCCTTTTTAGAGGTACACTTCTTGTCAGCTGCAAGGAGTTTCAATGAAGATTCTCGTCTTACTATATGCTTCTCTATCCCTACTTTATTCCTGTACTCCGGGTGGTGAAACACCCACCACGGATGGCACGACTGGCAATACTCCAGAAGTTCCAGAGATTGCTGTTTCAAATAGTCCGGATCCTCTCGCGGCCTATGCTTGGCACTTAGAAAATAGCGGTCAGAATACTTTCAGTAACACCAGTGGTGTTGCTGGTGAAGACATCAACATTAAAGAAGTTTACGAAAGTGGTGGAAAGGGTACAGGCATCTCTATAGCTGTATCTGATACAGGAGTGCAGGCGACTCATCCGGATCTAGTTGATAATCAACTTTCTAATCAGCACCGGGACTATTCTGAAACTAGTTCTGCTTACTGGCGAAACGCTAATCCTTTCAAGTCGGGAATTAATGGGCATGGCACAGCAGTGTCTGGTCTCATCTCTGCGGCCGACCTCAATGGTATAGGCTCTCGAGGTGTGGCCCCTAATTCAAAGTACGCAGGATTTATTTTTATTGGAAATTACTCTGATACTGAATCTTCTTATCTGGCCAAAACACTGGATCAGATGACGGGAAGCTTTGATATTTTTAATTACAGCTATGGCTATGCTGGTTGCTCTTTTATGACTTCACCAGATTCAGTATTTGCTGGGTATAAAAATGGCGTAACATCACTTCGCTCAGGCAAAGGTGCTCTGTATGTGAAGGCAGGTGGAAATGATTTTATTGGATATAATTCTGACTGCACCGAAGGTGATTCTTCAGTGTATTTAGGAAACACCAATACTAATGAAGATCAAAATACTCCTTATATTATTTTAACTTCGGCCATGAATGCCAGCGGAAAAATTTCTTCTTATTCAACACCTGGGAGTGGACTTTGGGTGGCATCTTTAGGTGGAGAATACGGAGACACCAAACCGGCCATGCTCACTACAGATATCAGCACATGCAGTGATGGCTTTTCACGCTCCAATACCAGCCAGGCCGGATTTAACTCAGGTGCCAATGATCTGAATCTTTTTTGTAACTACACCAGTGTCATGAACGGAACTTCTTCTGCTGCACCAGTTTTAAGTGGAGTAGTGGCCCTCATGCTTGAGGCCAATCCTAATTTAAGTTGGCGTGACGTAAAACATATTCTGGCGATTACGGCCGAGAGGGTGAATTATTCTTTAGCTCCCCTCTCTCATCCTGGTGGTTCTTCAAGTGCTCTCTCTGGTCACGTTTATGATTATGTTTATGTCAAAAACGCAGCTGGATATTATTATTCTAATAACTACGGCTTTGGACGGGTGAATGCACAAAGTGCAGTGAATATGGCCAAGACTTATGTATTCGCTCTCGGAAATTATTATGAGTCAGAATGGGTAGCGAGCTCGACTTTGAATTTAAATATTCCTGATAAATCAGCGGCCGGTGTGAGTAGTTCTTTAGATGTAGCGGATAATAACATTATCGAATCAGTTCAAATCAAGCTTACAACCGACCATACATTCTTAGGGGACTTGGGAGTAGAACTCACCTCTCCATCTGGAACAGTCAGCAAAATCCTTCTTGTGAATAGCAATATCAATAAGGCATCACTATCAG
>CAMDDI010000245.1 GCA_945890905.1 Bacteriovorax stolpii | reverse complement strand
CTGTCGCTTCGAGTCACAACGAGGGAACTATAATGGAAATGACTAAAGAAATTGAGAACTACTGCATCGATCACTCGACTCTACCTTCTCAAGTGGCCAATGAACTTCAAGAATTCACTATGGCCGGAGTCCACGGTAGTAACATGCTCATTGGTAAGATGGAAGCCTCAGTGCTGCAGTTTTTAATCAATTTCGGAAGAGTAAAAACCGTGGTGGAACTAGGAACTTATACTGGATATTCAGCTCTCGTTATGGCCGAGGCCCTGCCGGCAGATGGGACGGTAACGACCATTGATGTTAATCCAGAAACCTGTGCTATTGCTCAGAAGTTTTGGGATAAGTCTGTCCATGGAAAAAAAATTAGGCAGATTCTAAAACCCGGACTAGAGGCCCTAAAAGAGTTAAGTGGAAAATTTGATTTAATTTTCATTGATGCTGACAAAAATAATTACTCACACTACTTAGACTGGGCCCTGGAGCATCTCTCAGATTCAGGTCTTATCGTAGTAGATAATACTTTATGGTCAGGAAAAGTTTTAAATCCAGGTTTAGACAAACAAACTGATTCCATCATCAATCACAACTTGAAGGCCAAGAATCTTCAAGGCCATAAGAAGACACTTCTTCCCATCCGGGATGGAATGTATCTTATTTCGAAGTCTTGGGTTTAGTCGCTGGAACAAGTTCTGGAATCTGATCTCCGGTAGTCTCATCAGTTTCAAAAGCGCGCTCTTCGTTGAAAGCTTTTTGGGATGCAGCACCAGAATCCCAATTTTTATTTTTTTCACTTTGCGTGCAGGCCAATGTGAACAAAAGGGCCAAGAGGGAGAGAAGTTTCATAGGGCCTCCGATTTGGACTATTTTAACATGTTCCTTCAAACAATAGTAATTAGGCAATGACCTGATCCGACGCAATCAAATAAGTAAAGTATCAACCTGAAGTCTCCCTTAATTCCCACCGCTAGATCTATCAATTTTACCTAGCTGGTTTATAACTAAACCTAGAGGAATTCACCGCAAGGAGTCCCATGAAAATTCTCCCTATCATCGTATTTTTATCAATTTGCTTTATTGCCCTTCTTGCCCGCCCCAACAAACTACTCGATCAAAGTAGAATGCAAGAGCGTCAAGAACAGCAAGAAGAAATGGTCATGGAAGATGAAGAAACAGATACTCAAGTTTTCCGAGTTACCTACCGTTCAAAAAACCCTGCAGAAGATCAAGTGGTTGATATCATCTGGCTTAAAAAAGTCGCTGATCTAGCCTTGGAAAAAGGCATGCCTTACTTCAATATTATTGAGCAAGAGATAAAACTAGAAAAAGGTGTGAGTGTTGCTGATGGGATGGTTGAGCTTGATGCAGATCCCATGAAAGCTGAATACAACGCTCACGAGATTAAAGCATTAGTCGTCAAAGACTTTACAGAGCAATAACGCGCCGCCTGCTTGGATTGATACCAGCATAATATCCCATTTTGCACTAGGCAAACCACACCTATTTCAACTAAAAGCCACTCAGACAATTAACACGTAGAGTGAGGTTTCAATGAAAGTGTTTTTCTTTTCTCTTTTCCTAAGTCTTTCGGCTTTTGCGGATGTGAACGATGGCTGGCAACCAGCATCAGATCCATTCATTATGGGAGAGTACGTTTCAAATTTTTCGAAACTTCCAGCTAAGGGGCGTGCAGCAGGTGAAACAAGGTTTTGGTCTGGAGACTACTGGGCACTCAATCGAGGAAGCATTAACTACCGCTGGAATGCAAATAACAAACGTGGATTCAATTTAGATTCTCCAAAACGTGAGAAAGCAATGAGAATGAGCCAGAGAGATCTCAGTATTCTTTCTCCTTCTGAAAAATATGACATCTTCATTGGCCGTTATGACTATCCTTTGAAAAATGAAGTGGGCCAAATCGCTAATAAAAAAGCTGATGAATGGGAAGGGATCTGTCACGGATGGGCCCCAGCTTCCGTGAATCACAATGAGCCGACTCCTAAAACAGTGACCAATGCCGATGGAATTGTTATTCCATTTGGTTCTTCAGACATTAAAGCGCTTATCAGCTATTACTACGCCTACGGCTTCCAAGTTGATAATACTTACCAGATGGGACTTCGCTGCTTTGGCTCTAGAACTCGGGAGACCTGCGATAATGATCTTAATGCAGGGGCCTTCCATATTATTCTGACCAACAAGATTGGAATTCAAAAGAAGGCTTTTATAGCCGACTTAGTAAAATCAAAAGAAGTTTGGAATCATCCAGTTTGGGCCTTTGAATCTCGAGTAGTAAAAATGGGTGGCCGTCCAGAACGCAATTCAGCAAAGGGCACAGTTGAAGTGATTCGGGTAAAAACAGATGTGTTTTATACTAATGAATCAGAAAACTTCTGGGAAACAATTATGGGAACATATCTTCAAGATGTTATGCAGAAGCAATACGAATACGATCTTGAGATCAATGCTACAGGCTCAATTGTGGGTGGGAAGTGGAAATCTTCTGACCGACCTGACTTTATCTGGAACAAGTCAAAACCAGCTCAATTCGAAGGAACACTTTCTCGCTTGGGTGAGTTACTTAACGACTAAGACAAAAATATGGGCCGCGAAAGCGGCCCTTATTTTTGGTAAATTTGGTAAGAGAATCTTATAAGTTAACAATCACTTCAGAAGCCGCACCTGATTTAACGATGTCGTAAGGAACACTACCATCAATCATCGGAATACCCGTTTTACAGTCAGAAACCGTAACCATGAGTTCAGGATTTGTTGGAACCATATAATTTAGCAATGTGACCGTTTGTGGATCAACTGTGCGGTCAATTTCATATTTTTGCTTTGATAAACATTCAGAGAGAATTTGTTCACCATCAATAACTATTTTAGCATGACCTTTCTCTGGAAAATTTCTTCCTTGCATGAAAATCTTCCAATCAATTTGAGAGAGCTCGTCTTGTCGCTGCTCTTGGGCGCTAGATTTAGATGAGTGATCACTCCCACAGCTCACGAGAGTTAAAAGTGCTGTTCCGAAAGCCGCGATTTTTAGGTTTTTTTGGAAGCTCATTACTTAATCCTTTTATAATGGTTTGAGTCACGCGAGCATGATTATCAGCATTTTTTTACAGAAAGAAAGGAGTGCTCGTCCGGCACAGAGGCGCATTTTGACTCAACATTGAGGTTTGTCACAGTCAGACAAAAAGAAAGGATTCATTTGTTTTGCTTAATGAACCTAAGATGAAAAGTTTTTTTGCTAAATTTATTCGCAAGGAACAATCAATTAAACTTCACAAGCTCGTGATGCATACCTATAATCATATTTATTGCCCCTATAACTAAAATCAAACAACGGTAGAGATCGATGCAAATTTTTACAAAGTATTTCAAAGGTTCAGTTCTTCTCGCATTAATGGGAGGAGTGGCAGCTTATTTTGTTGGTCATTATTATACGGGTTCAGCTGCTGGTGGTTGGAGTGCGCTTTTTTTGGCCACTGTTTTAAGTGTGCTGGAAATTTCTCTTTCTTTTGATAATGCGGTAGTGAACGCTATCGTTTTAAAAAAGATGACTCCCCTTTGGCAGCATCGATTTTTAACGTGGGGTATTTTGGTCGCGGTGTTTGGAATGCGATTAGTTTTTCCACTTCTTCTAGTGGGAGTCATGGCCCACCTTAATCCTATTGAGGCCTTAATGATGGCGGCAACCCGTCCAAATGAATATGCTCAAATCATGCTCTCTGCTCATGTGAGTATTGCTGCTTATGGTGGGGCCTTCTTGATGATGGTAGCTTTGAAATATTTCTTTGAAGAAGAGAAAGAAGTTTTCTGGGTAAAAATAATTGAAGCACCCATGGCGCAGCTAGGACGCATGGAGGCCGTGGGCCTTGCTATCACTCTGATCATTCTCTATTACGTTTCCACACTCCAAGTGCCTCAGGATAAAATGCCTTTTCTAGTTTCTGGAATCTGGGGCCTTGTAACTTACGTAGCAGTAGATGGAATTGGAGCATTCTTGCAATCTCCGGATGAAACCAAAGGTGTGGATCTCCATAAGGCCAGTATGGGAATGTTTCTCTACTTAGAAGTCTTAGATGCTTCGTTTTCGTTTGATGGGGTTGTAGGTGCCTTTGCAGTCACCAACAACTTATTTATCATCATGATTGGATTAGGTGTGGGTGCAATGTTTGTGAGAAGTCTCACCATCATGCTTGTAGATAAAGGTACTCTTTCCGAATTCCGCTATCTCGAACATGGGGCCTTTTACGCCATTGGTGCCCTGGCCATGATCATGTTTGTGGGAACCGTGAAACATATTCCAGAAGTTTTCACCGG
>CAMDDI010000244.1 GCA_945890905.1 Bacteriovorax stolpii | reverse complement strand
GAAGACCATAACTTTTCAAGGCGTCCACTTTTATATTACAGGTTGTCATATCTGCAAAATATCCCCAATCAGAAGTCCGGTCTTCTTTGGATACCTTGCAGGATTTTTTATAGTAACACATAGAAATTGCTGCGCCACCCTCAAATATGGTTGTCACAACCTCTTTTGTGGTCGTATCTACCTCTTTATTACAACCGATAAGGGTCATCAGTGACACTAATAGAAATACTTCTTTCGTCATAATTCCTTTATCTTAAAAAACATCCTCAGCCTTAGTAGAGAACTTCGTAAACTCCCCTTTCCATGCGAGTTTGGCAGTGCCAATCTCGCCCCCGCGGTTTTTCGCAATGATAATCTCAGCCTCGGATCTATCTTTCGTATCCGAATTATAAACTTCATCACGGTAGATGAACCAAACCATATCGGCGTCTTGTTCAATATCGCCTGAGGATCTTAAATCTTGAAGCATAGGGCGTTTGTTATCTCGTCCCTCTACTCCACGGTTAAGCTGAGAAAGAAGAATGACGGGGCATTCAAGCTCTTTAGCGAGAAGCTTAAGACCTCTAGTCACAACTCCAATATCATCGGCCTTATTTCCCTTTTTTGACTCTTCCATGGTCATGAGCTGAAGGTAATCAATGATTACGGCACGGACTTTCCCATGCTTTGCTTTATAGCGAAGGCATTGAGAGCGAATGCGCGCGAGTGAAGTCGAAGAGTAGTCATCAATAATCATGGGAAGTTTCGATAGCTTCTCTGATGCTTTGGCAATTCTCCCTAGATCTTCTGCATTAAACTCACGGGACTTAAACTTCTGAGAATTAACGAGAGATTCCATTGAAATGAGTCTTTGAGTAAGTTCGGAGTGAAGCATCTCAAGAGAGAAGACAATGACATGCTCTTTATAGTTTTCAGCAATCTTCTGACCAATATTAAGAGCTAGGGCCGTTTTACCCATTGAGGGACGGGCAGCGAGAATAATGAGTTGTCCTGGAGAAATTCCAACGAGCTTATCATCAATAGAATCAAACCCCGTTTTAGTGAGTTTAGCGTGCATTGAATCTTTATCACGCAGATCTTTAATCACTTCTAGAATAGATGCCTTAAGGTCAAGAGAGTTTCCATTGGTGGAGTTGTCATTAAGATCAATAAGGATTTTGTTGATCTGTCCAACGAGCTCATCCTGAGAAATCTCTCCGCTCGTAGCGAGATTTTGAATCTCTCGAGCCTTTTGAACAACATCTCTAAAGACTGATTTCTTCTTAATGACTTCAGCGTAATTTTTAAGATTTGCTGAGCTTGCGTATTCTTCGAAAATACTGAGGAGAAAAGACTGTCCCCCAACTCTTTCAAGTTCACCGGACTGATTCAAACTCTCAGCAAGGGTGATATAATCTGGATTTACTCCAGAGAGCTTAAGCTTTAAGAAATGTTTGAAAACGAGACTGTTACGAGGTTCTAAAAAGTCATGGGTTTTAATTTCAAGTGAGTCAATTTCTCCCATTGAATCGGGATCAGATATGATTGATGAGAGGAAGGCTTTTTCAGCAATTACTAACTCATTTACATCGCTTGAACTCATATTAGCAGAACTCATGACATAATCTGTTCGCCAGCATCCATGCGGGCCTGAATTAATTCTTTGATTCTCTCTTCCAGGATCTGGTCACCTAGGAGACTGTTCTGAATCTCTTCTCCAAAAAGCTTTTGGGCCTCTTTCATATATTTGGCATATACCTTAGGCTCTTTAAGGATCTCTATGTAGGTTAGGCCCGCGAGTTCACGTGTTTTCTTTTCAGTATGTTGAATTTCAAATTTCTTTCTCTCTACTTCTTTGAGAGCAAGCTCTTTCGTCTCAATAATTTCTTTTAGCTTCACTCGTTCAACAACGAACCTCTTATACCCGTCAGGCTTCGTGTAATCCATCTGCTTATTAAGTGAAGCATAGAGAATGGCCTTAACCGACTTGATTTGACCTTTGTTAATGAACTTTTGAAAGAGAATCATGTCAATGAGGAGCTCACTAAGGTAGACCTTGTTTTTTTCAAACTCAATCTTAGCAGGAAACTTATTTCTAATATCGGTTAGAAAATCAGAAGTAATCTCATTACTGTAGACAGCATCTTCTCCGTACCACTTCACGAGTGAATCTAAGAACTGATCACCCTGGGTAATGAGATGAGTATCAGGGAAAGAAATCTTAACAACTTTTTTTCTTTCAACAGTTACAAAGATAAATTCCAGATCAGGAATAGCAGATTTTAAGGATTCAAAATACTTTTTGATATTTCCAAAGAACTCTTTTTTATTGGTAAGGCCTAAAACGGATGCGATATCTTCAATCTCTAAAGTGAAGACACTTCTTTTACCTACATCTCGGTGAGAGACAATTAACTGATAAAGCCTTCTCACGGCACCACTATCAAGGCTTAGGTAAGTTTCACGAGATAAAACAGAGTAGTACCCGCCTAGAAGGTTCTGCATAATATCTTTATCAAAAGTCACACTATGGCGAGCATCAAGATTTTTTAGGTCAGCATAGTCTTCATTTACAACAGACTTTCTTGATTGAATGAGATGTTTCTCAACATCGACATTTTTAGAGCCTGCGGTTGAGTAGAAAGATTTTTTAAACTCAATAGTCATGCCGAGCATTCGTTGAATTGAATCACGAATATTGCCGTGGGAGCCTTTGCTTAACCCAAGCCTCTTTCTGATTTCTTCGTATGTGAAGGCAGGAGAATCCGTTTTCTGCTCAACACACATGGACATCAGGATATTCAAGACATCCTGATCAAGCTTACCAGCGGCCCCAGAATTCCCACGAAACACGACTTCAAGGCGATGAAGGTTAGAATCCTCATCAAACCACTTGGTCGTAGAGTGCTTCTCGAACTTTTCTTGCTTTTTGTTTTTACAAAATTCAAAGGGAAGGGCGAGGCCTATGTTGAATTCAGATTTGAAGTTTACGATGTCGTTATGGGTGGCCTTGACGGTAGGTATGAAATTCTCAGTCTCGATGTCCTTAAGCGTTTGGCGCGCTCTCAGGGCATTGTTAGGAGAAGAATTCGCAGTGATATTGTTTTCAAAGTTTTCCATATGTATTTATAGTTTCATTTTTTCCACCAAAAACATCAAGCACATTTTTTCCGTAGAAAACATCAACGAGGATTTTGTGGGCCATTAACATCATAGGGGCAAATCTCTTTTAAAAGCATCAATCGAAAAGAAAGTAGGCCATAAACATCAGTGCGTTTATATTTCCTCTATGAAAGTAGGCCATCGACATCATGGTGTGATGTTTTTAACCGACTTCGATTTCGCAGGCCGCCCCGATAGTTGTCAAAATTCCGCCAAAAACATCAAGGCCGATTTATTTTCAATCAATAACTCCGCCATTAACATCACAGGTTGATGTTTTTGACCGAATTCATCCCAGGTCTGCCAACTTTGCTGATGTTTTAACCGGAGTTTCTAGTCATTTAAGCTTTCAATGATGTCTTTGGTGGAGTTCGTCTGATGTTATTGCCGGAGTTTTTAAAAAGATGATGTCGATGCCGACCACTGTGATGTGATTGGCAGACTTCGATGATGCGAATGCCTGAGTAGGCCGATGTGATAACAGGAGATCGTTGTTGTTGTTGCAGGAGTTGAGAGAGATAAGTAATTGTTTTGAATCACTTTCAAATTCTCTCTAGTAAGTATGTAGTTATTTAAATTATCTACTTACTAGCGTGATGTTTTTACCCTACTTATTAAGAGCTCAGAAAACGCTTCGATCTTCGTTGTCGATTGGAAGCTTTTAATCAGTCACATACTTATATCGTATGCTCCTTTTAAAAATCCTCCTCTCTTCTAGAATATCTTGGTTTTGTAAGCTCTTGGGAAATATTGCTAAAGGTTTTTGTAAATTTAAATGTGATTCGTTTTGAACCTAATGGACCAAGGTCCATACCAGAGGCTAAATCCACAACAAATATAAGCAATGTCTCGGGCTTTACATTGAATTAGGCATACCAGGTCGACGGAGATTATTTCCCTGACCCGTGACCAGATTCTTGTAAAGTGAGTTCCAGGAAATAATTCACGAATTTTCGAGAGGTACGTAAACTTGGAAGCGAATCTTGCGAAAAAGCTCACCAAAGACCAAGAGAGCGTTCTGCGCGATTTTAATTTAGATGAGTCGGAAGTCGTTTAGAATACAATTGGTAAATTAGATGTTAACTGGAGCCTTTCATGCTCTCTTCAAGAAAAAGGGCAGCCTAAACCTAGAACTGCCCTTGTGGATATTACTCTAAAGTGACTTTAACTGATTTCTTAGTTTCTTTTAGGTCCATATA
>CAMDDI010000243.1 GCA_945890905.1 Bacteriovorax stolpii | reverse complement strand
TTCTTCTTCTCCAGAGTATTTCTCAAAGAGCTCAGGAGTGTTTTAAGCGTGCCCCTGAACAAACTTGCCTGTCCCAGATGAATTTAGAAATCAATGCGAAGTTTGCCATTTATACCCCTGTTCCCGATAAGGCTGAGCCTGGATACGGTAAAAAAAATACGACCAAATTTACGTCTTACTATTCCCCTGATGTTCATGGATCCCGCGTACCTACAGAGCGTTTTAAGCGGCCTATATTCGGCCGACCTTCGGCCCCGCACGATAACTACACGCGAGCGGAAATTGATTACAGGGGAGCATTGTCAGGCAAGGGGTATGAGATTTTCTGGGTAGAAGAATCCTTTTTTGACCTCTATCTCCTTCATGTTCAAGGTGGAGGAAGAATCAATATTTTCAATACTGATGGATCGGTTGAAGTGAAGTATCTCTCCTACGACGGAAAAAATACCCGCTCCTTCCAGATGATTTACAAATACATGAAAGAGAAGGGTTACTTGTCCCCGGATAATGCAGGTATTCCTGGCCAGCGAAAATTTCTGGAAGAGAATCCGGATAAGGAAGAGGAAGTGTTTGGTAGTTGTCCATCTTACGTTTATTTCAAAGAATCTGAGCAGGAGCCTGTGGGTCTGAATGATATTCCTCTGACCGAGGGTCGCTCTGTTGCCATTGATTCAAGAATTTATAAGACCACCGGTCTCATTAATTTTATTAAAACAGTCAGGCCCACTCACCTTGATGAAAATGGCAGGATTGTGAAGGCCCCTTTCTCCCGGTTTTTTCTTGCTCAGGATACTGGTGGTGCAATCAGAGGGAATGCAAGATGTGACCTCTATTTCGGTTATGGGCCTATGGCAGAACTCACTGCTTATAATACCAATGAGCAAGGTGAGCAGTATTTTCTGATAAAGAAGTAGTCTCGCATTCTAGGCGGGATTTTCAGAATCAAAAAATGCAACTTCCAGCTGGTTAAATTGCGCCTTCACTTTTTTCATCAGGGCGATGATGCCAAATCTTTCCGTCGCATGATGTCCACCGGCAAAGTAGTGAATTCCCGCCTCTATTGAGTCATGCCAGTTGTATTCAGAAATCTCCCCAGTAAGATAGGCATCAAGACCCTCTTCGAGGGTCTTGATCCACTCATTGTTTGCCCCGCCGGTAATAATCCCCAAGGTTTTAATCACCTGATGTTCGTCCGGAGTAGCAAGAATGACACTGTGGCCGAGAGTCTTTTCAAGTTGATGTTTGAAATCTTTGGCCGAAAGAGGTGAAATCAGCTCACCCTTCATTCCCAAGGCCTGACGTTTATGGATAGCAAAGGGGGAGAGATTCTTTAGTCCTATTTCAAGCCCCAGCGCTGCTGCGTTGCCTATTTCGGGGTGAGCATCTAAAGGCAGGTGGTAAGCAAAAAGGTTGAGATCATTTTTGACACAAAGTTTTACTCTCTCTCCCCAGCCTCCGGTAATCGTTCTAGCACCTTGGTGTTTCCAGAAAATTCCATGATGCACCACCAATCCATCGGCCCCCCACGCAATGGCTTTTTTAAGGGAGTCCTGGGTGGCAGAGACGGCAAAGGCGAGACGCTTCAAATGAGTCTTTCCCTCGACCTGAAGGCCGTTAGGAGCGTAGTCTTCAAAGAGCAGTGGAGTGAGGAGCTGATTAAAGTAATTCACAAGATTAAGTTGGGTCACTGTCATGGTGTTTCCTTTTCAATTGGAGTTCATTTTAATACAATTTTTCGGTCTTAAACAAAGGATTCCAAAATGAAATTAAAACCTGGTTTAGTTTTTGGTTCTGCTCTTAGTGACCTCTATCAGTATGCCAAAGAAAATAAGTTCGCCATTCCGGCAGTCAATGTGATTGGAACTGATTCTGTGAATGCGGTTCTGGAGACGGCCAAGGCCGTTAATTCTCCGGTCATTATTCAGTTCTCCAATGGTGGGGGGCAATTCTATGCGGGAAAAGGCTTAAAGTTAGATAACGACAGAGCAGCTTCACTGGGTGCCATTTCCGGTGCTCATCATATTCATCTGATGGCAGAGGCCTATGGAGTACCAGTTGTGGTTCATACTGATCATGCGGCCAAGAAGCTTCTTCCGTGGATTGATCATATGCTTATTGCTGGAGAAGCAAACTACAAATTGAATAAAAAACCATTGTTCTCTTCTCACATGCTTGATTTGTCTGAAGAATCTCTTGAGGAAAATATAGAGATTTCGGCCAGGTACTTTAAGCGCATGAATGCCTTTGAGACCGGGATTGAAATTGAACTCGGAGTGACTGGCGGTGAGGAAGACGGCGTTGATAATAGCGATGTCGATAATTCTAAGCTTTACACTCAGCCAGAGGATGTTGCTTACGCTTATTCTCATCTTAGGGAAGTGGGGTCAAATTTTACGATTGCAGCTTCCTTCGGGAACGTCCACGGAGTCTACAAGCCTGGTAACGTAAAACTCTCTCCCATCATCCTAAAAAACTCCAACGACTTTGTTCAGAAGAAGTTTGGAACACCCGAGAGACCGGTATCCTTTGTCTTCCACGGTGGATCAGGCTCACTTCAATCCGAGATTCGCGAAGCGATTGAATATGGTGTCATCAAAATGAATATAGACACAGATATGCAATGGGCGTTTTGGGAAGGTATTAAAAACTTTTACGAAGACAAGAAGGCCTATCTCCAGGGACAGCTTGGAAATCCGGAGGGAGCTGAGGCCCCTAATAAAAAATACTATGATCCTCGGGTGTGGCTAAGAAAAGGCGAGGAGAGTTTTATTCATCGATTAAAAATGGCATTTGAAGATTTAAATAACATAAATCGCAATTAGATCATTTGATTTTTGAGTGAAGACAGATCTTCACTCAAAAATCAAATCTTGTTCTTAGTCTTTACAGTTAGTACTCAATTCTTCTTTGTTCATCTCTGAACAGTTTTCGATCTGAAATGTTTTAATCTTTTCGAACGGAAGTCTCATGAATTGTCCTTTACACAGGTAAAGACCATTTTCTAATTTCTCCATTTCAATGGCGGCCTGAAAACTAGTAATCTCATAGGCCGTTCCTCTTTTCTTGCACCAATTTTCAACCGAAAGATATCCGGTGAAATTGATTCCCTGTGCACTTCCAATGCTTTTATTTAAGATCAGTTCATTAAAGGTGAAGCTTGCGCCTTGAGCAATGGTTGAAAATATCAGTGTAAGAAGAGCAATCTTTTTCATATAACTCCATGGTTAAAGTCGGGTCAATATAGAGTTTTAAACGGATTCTTCATAGACTCTCGGCGTTAATTCGAGGGCCTTATTGTGAATAACACCATAAAAAATAAACTCCAGTCAATTGTCGGGCCGAATCGGATGAGGGATTTTTATGAGTGTTATACGAGTAATCTTCCTTTCCTTAACCATCACCCTGAGGATTCACTTAAGGAACTAAGAGACCTTCCCTTCCTGGCATCATTAAAGGCCTTACTGAACTCCTGGCCGAAATCGGTTGAGGCGCACCTGCCGGATGTGCGGGATGAGGCCAGTGCCATTGAAACCAACTCCGCAAATGCGAATCAATTATTTAATAATGGCATGGCCCTTCTTTTCAATGAGGCGCATGACATTTCCCCGGTCCTAACAGAGTGGTTACATCATCTGCGCCAGGATTTGGGACTCTCTTCACTCACTTTAGGTCGATGTCTTATTTATGCAACTCCAGACGGCAAAGGGACTGCCCCTCATTTTGATCAGAATATCAATTTTGTCCTTCAGATTTCCGGGATCAAAAAATGGAGGATGGCACCCAATAAAAGTGTCCTCAATCCACTCACAAGACACTCGATGGGTCTTGAAGTTATTCCTGAAATGATGAGCTATATGGATCAATCTCTTCCGGTCATGATGCCAGATGATTCGGAAGTCTTTGAGTTGAGACCAGGCTCACTATTGTTTGTTCCCCGAGGTTATTGGCACGAAACAGAGGCCACGGGCGAGGCACTTTCTCTAAATTTTACCTACAGTGCGCCGACCTGGATTGATTTATTGTCTGCCGCCCTTCGGGGTCGCCTTGCTCAATCCCCTGAGTGGAGAGAGACGGCAGATGGACTTTGTGATTCTGTGGGGCGAAAGGAAGCGGAAAAAAGGTTTAATTATCTTTTATCAGGTCTCGTTCAGGATCTTCCCCACTGGAATGCGGGAGATATTCTCAATGCCACCGAGGGAGATGATCTTTTTTTTGAGACATGACCTTATCGGCAAGATCGGTAATAGTCTTAAATCTTTATAACTGCCCACTTACATTGGTGTTGGAGAGCTACTTTCTTGAGTAAAGTTGAAGGCTTAGCTCTATCCAGAATCGCTGCCTCCCGATGAAGGCGTCTCAAGCAATTTTGCTGGTGGGTAGAATTCCTGATTTGATAGGGGAGTTGTTC
>CAMDDI010000242.1 GCA_945890905.1 Bacteriovorax stolpii | reverse complement strand
AAACTTAGGAATAAAGCCTGTGGCCATGAATTTTCCGGTAATTTTGCCGGATTTATCCATACCTTCTTGCTTATAAACAAAGATGTCTTGAAGGGTCACTACTTCACCCTGAAGGCCACCGATCTCAGTGATGTAAAGTACTTTTCTTGAACCATCATCCAGACGAGACTGCTGAACAATCATATGAACTGCTGATGCAATCATTTCTTTAATGGCTTTTTGTGGAAGGCCTGCTCCTGCATATTGAACCAAAGTTTCAAGGCGACTAATAGCATCTCGTGGAGTATTTGAGTGAACGGTTGTCATTGAACCATCATGACCTGTGTTCATGGCCTGAAGCATATCGAGAGTTTCGCCACCCCGACACTCACCCACAATAATTCGAGTTGGACGCATACGAAGTGTTTGCTTAACAAGACAACGAATATCAATTTCTCCGTCACCTTCAAGGGAAGGTGGACGAGTTTCAAGACGGACAACGTGATCTTGTGGAAAGTTTAATTCTGCTGAATCCTCGCAGGTAATAATCCGCTCATTAGATTGAATAAATCCACCAAGCACATTAATGAGAGTCGTTTTACCTGAACCTGTACCACCAGACACCACCATATTTCGGTGGGCCTCTACAGAGATACGAAGGAAATCGGCCATCTCTTCAGTCATGGAGCCGTATTTAACAATATCTTTATAATCGAGTCGCTTCTCTGGGAATTTTCGAATAGTGATACAGCATCCATCAATTGCGCAGGGAGGGATGATAGCATGAACTCGGGATCCATCCGCCAATCGGGCATCTACGTAAGGAGTTTTCTCATCAATCCGTCGTCCCACTGGGGCCACAATTCTTTCAATCACATTCATGACCTGACGATCATTAGTGAATGTCACTTCAGATTTTTTAACTTTGCCCGCTTGTTCGTAGTAGATCTTTTTAGGACCCACTACCATGATTTCAGAAATTGATTTATCGGCGAGCATATCTTCTAAAGGTCCAAGGCCGAGGGCTTCATCGAGAATTTCTTTAACAATTTTGTTCATGTCCTCGCGAGTAGCAAGAATAGTTTTGGTATCTTCTTTACTTAAAAGTTCAACCACCAGTTTTTTAATTTGCTCACGGAGAATAATTTTTGCTTTAGGATCATTATCGTCTTGTTTTTTTAGATCCATCTCTTCAACAAGAGACTTATGTATGCGGGACTTGAGTTCAGTCCACTGATCCTTCTTCTTCTCATCTGAACTGCTTGATGATCCCGAAGAACCAGACTGAGACTGGCCTGCAACATCTTGAGGCTTTGAGAGCTTCTCAAGAGTTTTTAAAACATTCTTCTGCACAAGCTTCCGAGCACAATCTGTTATACCTGTTCCAAAAGGAGAACTCTTGGCAGCTACAACTACAGGAGTAGAACGGGAAAGAGCAGCAACGCAACTTGCATCATCCCGAGGGATCGCGTGGAAAACGGGTTTCCCAATTTGTTTTCCAATAACTTCTGGACTTACTGGATGTCCATTTACGGCCTGATTCACAAGAATCTGGATCATATCTTTTGGAAAGAGCATGGTGATCATGTCGGTGTACATGCGCTTACATTGATTAACTGCAAGTACGTCCGGTGTGGCGACAATAAAAATGAGAGTTGAATATTCCATGGCCTTCAATGCCAGTGGAGAGAGCTCGCTTCCCACATCGATAATGGTCACAGGATAAATATTCACCACAGCTTTAAGAGCTTTACCTAATCCGTCTTCACTAATTTGATTGGCCACGATAGGCTCACTCGGCATTCCTATAAAGGATACGCCAGCTTTGTGATCGGCCGTGAAGAGTTGAATGGAGCGAGGATCAATGGCTCCCGCAAATTCTGAAAGCTCTTTCACATTTTTCTTAGATTTCATGCCGGTAATGATGTTTTGATCACCACAAGCTTTCTGATCAAAATCCAAGAGGAGAACTTTGGCACGAATTTCAGCGGCATAAGCAAAAGCAAGGTTAGCGGCCACTTGGGATTTACCCACGCCCCCTTTCCCACCAATGATTGTAATAATATGTCCGGCCATTCTACTTCCTATTCCCTACGTCTAAATTTACGACGGATCTCTTCAGTTCCAGCAGTTGCGGACTCTATGATTTCCGGTGTAACAAAAATGACGTACTGACTTTTTTCTGTTTTGTAATCTTTTGAACGGAACAATCTAAAAAGGGGCGATCCCCCACCAGAACCACTTGTGGTCGCTCCACCTGAAGAGGTAGTAGGGGCCGGATCATTTCCGGTATTATCATAACTCGTACTAGAAGAATTTTGCACAATTCCTCCGATAGCTGCTGACTCTTTAGATTTCACTACAAGGTTTGTATTAATTGAGTTCTGAGTAGTACGTGGAGGAGTTCCTCCGTCACCTAGACTCACTTCAATATTTAGCGGCATCTCCACTTTTTCTTGTTCTAGAATTCTTGGTTGAACATCCATGGTGATCCCTACTGAAGCGGAGGTCGCTTTAGTAAAATCACCTGTACCGATGGCGTAGGGAATAGAGGTGTTCTTTTTAATATTACCTTTCTGCTGATCTCTCACGATAATCATCGCTGATTGAATCACCCTAGCGTAGCCCGCAGATTTGGCGGCATTAAGTTTAGGGAAGAGGTTACTGATTGTGGCGCTTAGAGTTCCATCGCCAGCCTTCGCTGTGAGATTCCCTGCTGCTGTTTGACCAAAAGCAATCTGACTTCCATCTTGACCCATGAGAGGGGCCCATTTAAAAGCAAAAATCTTTCCGTAACTTTTTGATAATTCCACAAACTGAGAAGTAATCTTCACCATCTTCGGTGCTGGCTGCGGCTCTTTCTTTTCGTTTACGGCGATAAAGTCGATAATGTCTGACTGCTCAGGGGTAGCAAAACGCGACTCTCCAGAAGCAATAGACATAATTTTTGGCGGTAGATAGGCCTTGGCAATAATCAGTGCAAGCTTCTTTTTCTCTTCGTTACTCACTACACCTTCAAGCCAATAAGTTTTATTAACTACTCGTACAGTGACGTCTTTTAAATTATTTTTTGCCAACTCATCACTCATTTTGCGAGCGATGACTCTTTGAGTTTGTGGTGAGAGTTCAATGAGAGTTAAAACACCTGGATAACTCGCAAGAACTTTTGAAACTCTTCCAATGTCTTCTGGAACGACAATTTCTCCACCTACGAAAACTTTTCCACCCTTAATACCAATTTCTAATCCCTCGACGTCACCGATGAGTTCACGCAGTTCAGAAACTTCATTTGATTTTCCCGTGGCCGTCACAGCAACGGTATAAATTAATCGAACATCCCCCACATTATCCCGGATAATTGCAGTGGTTTTACCTGGTTTGAGTCCAATGAATTCAATTTCTCTTTTTGCAGGGATTACACGCAATTTTAATAGTTGCTCGTTCGCAACTGAGACCTTTGAATTAAAATCAAAGTCTAATTTTTCAATGGCGGTAATGCCTAAGGCCACTTCGAGTTCTTTGTTGGGAGCCGCAGCTGAAGCGGAAGAAGATGAGGATTCCTGTGCCCAAGAAGAGGACATAACTAAAATTGATAAGAGAGCGCAAAGAAAAATATTCTTAACGACCACCACCAGCTCCTTTCAGGCCTGCATCCTTGGCCATCTGCTCAGCAAAATAAGTCTTTGCCTCAGCAGCATCTTCCCCTAACACATCGAAGAGTCTGGTAGCACTGATCCGTTCAATGGCCTTATCATCATTATTTCTTAAGGAGAGATAAATCCCTCCTCCATTAACCAATAAAAAAACCATCTTCTGAACTTCAAAAGGAGTTAACTCCACAGTCACAGTATTATAATTTGTATAAGAGTTAAGTTTCACTTGTTGAGTATCATTTCCAGTTTTCATATTCACTAGTGGAAGTTGATTTGTTACATACAAACCCGTTGAGAGAACAAGCACATCTTGAAAAACAGTCTTCGTTTTGAGTCTTTCTTTTTTTCCAGCAGCATAATCAACCATACCGAGAATATCGATTCGATCACCTGGCTTAAGTAATCTGCTAACCGCACTGTTCTCTGTAACAGGAATTGAAAATGCTCTTTTCCCTATAGAAATTTGTCTTGATAGGCCTGATTGAGCACCAGGATAAGTCACCCGTGGTGAAGTAATCTGTTCACCTTTCTTAATAGGAATAGCAGCAATGGTGTTGTAGAGATCTTCCACGCGCTTGAAATGACCTGGCATTTGAAATTTTGCTGGAACGTTTTCCAATCTTACTTTTGTGTCATCAATGATTTCTAATTCTTTAATGTCTTCGCGCGCAACCACAACAGGAGTCATGTTTCCATACTCACTTACAAGCTCAGTTTCCTTACTTGTAATATAGGAATAGATCATGAGCACTGCGACGGCAGCTAAAATTAGACTGGTAGTAAAGGCAC
>CAMDDI010000241.1 GCA_945890905.1 Bacteriovorax stolpii | reverse complement strand
AAGATTTTGGTGAAGTTTCTGGATACAGATCTTACTGTCTGAATCTTTCACCAAAAAGTTAAAGTTATAAGGACTCGCACCCAAACTCATCATGCGCACATTCATCTCTTCAACATTGCTGAAGATTGTTTTGGCCAGGTTTGAGCGGTTATAGAGATCATTTCCAATTAAAGAAATAAGTGAGTAGCCGGTTTCAATGTTAACTTTTCCAACTGTTTCAAGGTCTTTGATAAATTTCTCATGATCCAATGTCGCCTTATCAACTGTTACGGCCACTGAAATTTCAGAAGTTGTTACACAGTCCACAGAAATTCTGTGTTTGCTAAAGATGGTGAAAATCTCTGCCATAAAGCCATAGGCGTTTAACATCACTGGAGTTGTGATGGTGAGTAGGGCCTGATCACTTCTTTTAGTGATGGCACGTACGGCTGGCCTGTGTTCAGCCGTTGCGCGGATCCAGGTTCCTTTGGCATCTTTGTCAAAAGTGGATCCAACAAATACAGGAATGGATTTTCTCACGGCCGGAGCGATAGTGGCCGGGTGAAGAATTTTAGCTCCGTACTGGGCCATCTCGCCCGCTTCTTGATAAGAGAGTTCGTGAATAATTTTGGCTTCAGGAACAATGCGTGGGTCAGTGGTCGCAATCCCCGCCACATCAGTCCAAATTTCTAAAATATCTGCGTGAGCTCCTTCTGCAAATAAGGCCGCTGAATAATCACTTCCGCCGCGACCAAGAATTGTAGTGTGGCCTTCAGAGTCTGATCCAATAAATCCTTGAGTCACATAGACAGTATTTTCCTTTAAACCTAAAGCAGCACAGGCCTTTTCAATAAGATCAATTTGTGGTGTGGCCTTACCGAAATTTGAATCTGTTTTAATAATTGTTCTGGCATCAAGGAGCTGAACATTTTTTTCAGGCATACGGGCCTTTACAACTTCAGTGAAGATAACTGAAGACATGCGCTCACCCATGCTCAAAATCAAATCGTGGGCACGGGGAGTGAGTTCCTTTAGGAGAGTCAAACCTTGAACTAGAAGTTCAAGTTCAGTGAAGTAACCCTGAAGAGCATTAGCACTTTCAGAACTATGACCGGGAACTGACTCTAAGAGGGCCATATGGCGCTCTTTCATTTGGAAAATAATTTTTTCGCATTCTGTAATCTCCCCGAGAGCAGCAGATTTGGCGATTTGAATAAGTTTATCGGTTGTTCCAGATGTGGCAGACACCACCACAAAAGTAGAGCCACGTTCAGCACTGATATGGGCGCTGTTTTGCATAGAGGTGAGATCCCCCATAGAAGTTCCGCCAAATTTTGAGACAATAAGCTTCTGTTTCATCTTTATTCTCCTGAATAAGAAAAACGATATTATAAAAAATGTTGGTGGAATAATCGATAGGATAGGCGAGCTCTAAAGCTAAAACCTCTCCTAAAGCACTCCACAGTTTTTCTGTGACAGTCGCGGGGATTCAACCCCTACCAACCAATGATTTTTGACTTAAGATTCAAAAATCACTTCGGCGTTTTTTCCCTCAGAAGCTGGTTTTAACGGCTCTTAAACCATCCCAGCGACCTACCTCAAAAACGCGCCTCTCTAGGCAACGAATTCATATTAGACAATTAAACTCAAAAATCCAAGTTTACTTTTAAAAAAAAATAACGATATCTTGATGGGGTCTTAAAAAAACAAAAACTTCGAGAGGAAATGATATGAAAAAGGTTGGATTTATTGGATGGAGAGGCATGGTGGGCTCTGTTCTGATGGAGCGTATGAGAGAGGAAAACGACTTCGCTCACATGGAATCTTACTTCTTTTCTACTTCTCAGGCCGGTGGAGACGCCCCTAAAGTGGCCAATTCTTATGAAAAAGTTTTAAGTGCCACCGATCCTAAAGAATTACTTAAGATGGATATCCTAGTTTCTTGCCAGGGCGGAGAGTACACCACTGAAATTTTCCCGAAACTCAGAGCTGACGGATGGAAAGGTCACTGGATTGATGCCGCCAGCACTCTTCGCATGAAAGACGATGCCATGATTATTTTAGATCCCGTTAACCGCGACCTCATTCAAAAAAATATCGATAAAGGTGGAAAAAACTTTATCGGCGGTAACTGTACCGTGTCTCTTCTCTTGATCGCCCTTCACGGTTTGTTCAAAGAAAACTTAGTGGAGTGGGTGAGTTCTATGACATACCAAGCGGCCAGTGGTGCTGGAGCAAAAAACATGATCGAACTTCTCGATCAAATGAAAACCGTAGGAACTTCATTTGCGGCCAACCCTTCTATGGGTGCCCTTGAACTAGAAAAACAAATGAATGTAACTATGGACTCTCCAAGTTTTCCAAAACAAAACTTCGGTCATCCACTAGCACTCAACGTTCTTCCATGGATTGATTCTGAACTTCCAAGTGGCCAATCAAAAGAAGAATGGAAAGCCCAAGTTGAGGCTAACAAGATTCTACAAACCACAAAAAATATTCCTATCGATGGAACTTGTGTACGCGTAGGTGCCCTTCGTTGTCACTCACAAGGCTTAACGATCAAGCTGACAAAATCAGCAAGCCTCTCGACAGTTGAAGAACTCATTTCAAACGCTAATAAATGGGTAGATCTTGTTCCGAATAATAAAGCAGATTCTTTGAAGCGTTTAACTCCAGCCGCAGTGACTGGTAAAATGCATGTTCCTATTGGTCGCGTTCGTCCTATGACTTTAGGGGACACTTACTTTAATGCCTTCACTTGTGGAGATCAGTTATTGTGGGGAGCTGCTGAGCCTCTGAGATGTGTGCTTCGAATGGTTCTATAAGTAAAAAAGTTAAATAAAAAGGCTCCCGATTGGGAGCCTTTTTATTATTAGAAGTATTTGCAGTTTGTATGAATGTCGATGGAATCCTCCCAGATAGATAGTTGAGTGACAACTTTGCTATGGTTATCTGTTACAGTATTAATCCAAACTCCCATTGGTGATTTTCCATATGAATATTTAAATTCATATGAAACGACTGTCCCATTCTGAGTGATTTTTAAAACATTATTTACGATCTCAAAGCGATAATTTCCAGCATCTGTACCGGCAATGCATTCAAAATCTTTCCCATCTGCAGTTTGTCGATCTGCCACTTCTGTATTTTCTAAAACTTCCAGAGTATTGCCATTGATGTGTGATTTTGCGCTTACTTTTGCCGAAAGCTCAAGATTAGTTCTCGTAGAAGATGGTCTTGCACTCTGTGTCTGTGCATTACAGTCAACTGATGCTCCATTATACGTGCATGTCTTTTTAGAGCTTGAGACTTTGCCTTCACAGGCCAATAGGAGAAGTGAGGAGAGGACAAGAAGTGTGAGTTTCATATTTTTCCTTTTGTTGTTTCGACAAAAAGAGAAATAACCTCTGTCATCAGAAGCGTCTTTAAAAAGAGACTCATCCATGAGTCGTTTTTCAAATTTGAAAACTAGAGGTTCCCGGTTATCTTGGCGATTTTAGATTCCGACATTCCGCACTTGCGAGCTTTGTGGGCCTTAAGTGCAGTAAGTGTTGGAGAATCTTCAGATGAAAAGCTCACGCAAGAGGGCTCAAGTGGGTTTTGAGATGAAGTAGGGGAGGAGCCACCTCCCCCACTTTTGCCACAGGAGAAAACCAAGATAAGGAGGAGAAAGCTGATTTTCATAGAGACCTCGATAATTCATTTTTGACATACAGATTGAAGTACTGGGTTTTGGTAATGCCTAAACTTCGGAACTTCACACCAACAATAATTGACATGGTTTCTTGCAATTGACACAGCTCCAGTGAGCTACCAATATGCCTAAAAGACACATGGACCTTATTGTTACTGAAGTTAAGTTGAATGCTCCCTTTGAGATCATCTCGTTTTTCACCTTGCAGATAGATGCTATCAACAAACTGACCCTGAATAGATAACCCCATGCGAGTGAGCCTATTGCCCAAATCAAATTCATCAATCTCCCATCGCAGTTCTTGATGCCACTGTGGAGTTGTCCAATCTTCTCTTGCCAGGGATATAATCTTCTTAGATTTTTCAGAAACGCTATTTGTGAGGAGAGTGATCTTCCCTACATGATCTTCGGGATTGGAATTCTCAAGAATGTTAAATACCGCCCTAGATTCACTTTTAACTTCTTTGAGAAGTCTTAGGATGCTGCCGTTTAGGTTAATTTCTGAGCATTCACTTTTTAAGGTCTCAAGATCCATGTCGGTCATCTCAAAGACAGTCTGACTTTCATATTTGCTCCTCAAGCAGCTTGAGAAAAGCAAAAATGAAGTTAGAATCAAGATTAGTTTCATAAAAGATCTCTCTCAGCATCATCTAATAGGCGATCCATGAGGGCCTGATGAAGAACCCGGTTCACTCTAATGTATTCAACCATCTTAAGTGAGAGCTTATCATCTAGATTCCCATTGTTGGCGCGTGCGAAG
>CAMDDI010000240.1 GCA_945890905.1 Bacteriovorax stolpii | reverse complement strand
ATTCTTTCCAAAAAGCAGTCTGATTCAGTTGCTTGAATGTAGCATCTACATTGATGTTTTTTAAATTAAGAAGTGAGTCTTTTATTTTTTGAACTTCTTGCGAACCATCAGCTGTTTTGTCATAAGGGTTGTAGCCTAAATCTGTGATCAATTGATTGATTTCTTCTTCTTTCTCATTGGGAGTGAGAGCATTGAAGCTTTCCTGCTCGGCCAACAAGTCACTTTTGATCTGTTCGATAAAAGGCATAATAGTAAAAGTGCTTATCGCTTTTTTAAGTCTAATGGCCTTAACTTTTCCTTCTGGGTTTTTTACTAAAGCAAAGCGGCTGTTAAAACCGTTGATTACGCGTTCGATTTCCACGTCATCTTGTGCAAAGGCACCAAGACTCATAATAAGTCCCAGGGCCAAAATAAGAGTGCGAGACATATGTGCTCCTTAAATGAAAAAACCTTCCAAGTTGGTTTCTTTGAGTATGATCAATCGTATCTAGGGTGCATCCCTAAAGACAACTCTGTCAGACTCTATTATTTTCTGTCTTACTAAGTGTATTTGTCAGTTATCTTGATCGAACTCTCACTTTTCGATGAGAGTTCTTACGATGCAGCCACGAGCGGAAACTCTTCACTTCTTTAAGCGTGTGAATATGAGTCTTGAGCAGCTCATCAAAAATTGTCACTGCTAATACTCCACGGTTAAAAGAACTTTCATCAATGTATGTTCCGCCGTTATGACCCCAGTTAAGGCCAATGACTTCTCGTTTTTCATTAAAAATCGGAGCTCCCGAAGAGCCTCCCAGGGTTGGAGCGTAGTGAAAAAACTCGCCCCCGCGGATCTTGATTCCTTGTCCGTATGAAGCTTGAATTCCCATTCCTGCAGCATTCCCAATGTGAAGCAGTGTCGCGTCTTGATCAGGACGCACTTTTTGAGTCAGTCGCAATGGCCTTATTTCTGAACTCAAAGCATAACCATTACTCATTTTTTTCATCTGAATCACGCAAAAATCATGCTTGGAACTACAAAATCGTATCTTCTCACACTCTACACGCTCATCTCGATGATTGAGTTTGATGGAGAATTTTCCACACTGCCAGATGCGTGAATCAGACTGATAATTCAAGACATGCCGGTTGGTGAAAACAATATTATTACCAACTAGAAAAGCAGTTCCCACATCGTTTCCATTTCTAGTTGTGGCCTCAAAAACGGCCTTGCCTAGGGCCTGTTCTTCTTCAAAATCATCAGAATCAATCTCAGTAGAATATCCATCCCTAAAAACCTTTGCCCCGAGCTCTTCTCCGTTAATAATCTCAACCACAGGACCTGTGACTTTAACTGATCCTTTATCATCGTCAAGTTCATAGCCTTTGAAGAGATAGTGCAGGCCAGCCAGGCTTCGAGAAGGAATCACATTCCATGAACTGGCCAAGCCGCGGTAAGCTTCGCCTTTTTCCTCTGTAACCAGGGGAAAGATGAGCGTAAAAATAATGAGAAAGATCCCAATACAGCCTTTCATAAAAGACATGTCGGCAATAGGTAAGAGGACTGAAGGTTGGCCTATGAAATTTTTAACAGGGGTAAAAAATACAATGTTTCAGGCCATATCCGACCATTTGGCCTAAAACTCACTTATGAAAAACCTTTTTTGGCTGCTATTTTTATTCCCTTTAACTTCACACGCTGTTTTATGGGAGATGTTCCAGTATCCGGATGACAACACCACCTACACTAATGCCGATAGCGATTATCGCATTTACAATGCACCTTCCACACATGGATCAGGTCGCTATGCTCTGACTTTTGATGATGGTCCTCATCCTACCAATACCGCCAAGATTCTCGATCATCTTAAAATCAATAACGTGCGAGTAGCATTCTTTGTGACTACTTCTCAAATTACTGAGGCCAATTCATATCTGATCAAACGCATGCTCGATGAAGGTCACTTGGTAGGCTCTCACGGACGCAATCATGATAATTCGAACCAAGTGACTAAAGCTGTCTGGAAAGCACGTGTGAAGCAATCCTTTGTGGATCTCAATAAATGGTATAAAAAAGCGGGCCATAAATTTGATAAGTTTTATTATCGCTTCCCGTACGCGGCTTATGGAAAAAGAAGTGATCATCACCACTTTAACACCCTCAAAGAAATCTCCCGAGAACTCATGGGTGAAAACTGTATTCAATTTGCTTTCTGGGATCAGGATTCTGGGGACTGGATTCCAGGCATGACTTCAAGTGAAGTGTTCAATAATCTCAAGGCCACAAATGAAGGTGGGCGGTTTATTACTTATAAAACCGTTAAAAGACCTAATGGCACTTCTACCCAGGTTAAGGTCCACACTCAAATGAATAACCCCACATCCGGTGGAGTTGTTCTTCAGCATGATATTCAGGAATCTTCAGTTAATGGAACAGCACTTTTTTTAAATTATGCTGCGCAAAAAAACATCTCTATTGTGCGATTAGATGAGGTTGAGGAATTTGCTGTTACCAAAAACTGCCAAATGAAGGAATAGTGACCTGACCCGTCATGAAAATCATAGAAAAACTTGTCAGAATTGTGTTAAGAAAAAGGACTTATTCTTTTTTTAACCGGGACTCGTTTTGAAGTTTATTTCATTATTCTTAGTCTTCTTGATCTTGAGTTCTCCTGCATTGGCCAAAAGTTGCAATGCTCCTAGTAAAGGTGTTTTTGCTCCAATACCTACCTATCCTGCAACTGTTTTTCGTGCCGAAGGCTGGAAAGAAGCATTCCACGATATGTATAATGTCCTCTGCAAAAATCTAAAAGCTCCAAATATTTTTTTCCGCGGCTACCGAGCTCATCCTGGTCCCCCTTATAAAGCGGCCTATCTTTGGGATACGGCCTTTATTGCCCAAGTGTGGATGCACTGGGACCCAAAAATTGCTGAAGAACTTATTCATTACATCATGCGATTTCAAAAACCAGATGGAATTATCCATCACGCAGTCTTAGAAATTCTTTTTAAGCCATATGCTTATCACGCTACTCAGCCACCACTGTTGTCATGGGCAAGCTGGAAAATTTTTGAGCATAGTAAGAATCTGGACTTCTTGCGCAAAGTTTACCCGGGTTTAAAGCACTACCATCAGTGGCTTCTTCTCAATAGAAAGCATCCCGATGGCCTATTCTTTTGGGCCCAGGCCTATGAATCAGGAATCGATAACTCTCCTCGTTTTGCTTCAACTGATGAGCACATTATGGATGATACCCGTCAGATGGCGGCAGTAGATATGTCAAGTTACATGGCCCTCTCTATGGAGAGCCTAGCAAAAATCGCCCATGAGATCGGTAACTTCAGTGATGAGGCAGAATTTCAAAATCAATATACCCAACTTAAAACTCTTATGAATAAACATTTGTGGGATGAAAAAGATGGCACTTATTATGACTGGGATTACCGCTCAAAAGATTTTATACGTATCAGTACGATTTCAAATTTTACACCTCTGATCGCTGGCATTCCCAATAAAGTGCAAGCCGCTTCTTTGGTTCGCGAAATCATGGATCCAAAACGCTACAATACAAAAATACCCTTCCCTTCTGTGGCCCACAATGAAGCGATCTTTACTAAAGATATGTGGCGAGGTCCGGTGTGGATTAACATGGCCTACTTAGGCATCAAGGGAATGGATCGCTACGGATATCATCAAGAAGCCGTCTTGCTCTCGAAGAATTTGGTGGGCGGAGTTTTTGAGACTTGGAAAAATCTCGGTTACTTCTATGAATTCTACGATCCTGATCGCTATGATATTGTGGAACTCAATCGCAAGAAGGGAAATCTCTGGAAGAAAATCACTCTCGGTTCAAAGCCAGTGAAAAACTTTGTGGGATGGACTGGACTAGCAAATACTTTGGTTATGGAGTACGGGTCTGAGTGGTAGGATGAGAGTTTAGAACTGCATCCCAAAGCTTCCTGCGGGCCTCTAGAGCATTGACTCCAGCATTTAATGCTAGCGTATTTAATCTTTCATCATTTTGAGTTAAGTGGGTCAGGCACTTCATTGCAAGTGGCCCATGTTCTTCGCCGTCAACTTCAATATGCCGCTTAAGATAATAGATCAAAGTGGGTGCGTGAACTTTTTCATTTTCTAAAACATTCACGATAGCCGTAAACATTTCTGGTATCAATTTTTCTCGACCAAAGAAAAATGAAGAGGCCACTTCAACAACATCTCCGTGCTTGGCGACGTCAAGGTTGTATTCTACAAATTCTCTGGCCCCAGGAGGAATTTTTTGAGAATCCATGGTTTCTAAGAAATCACGGATTCTGTGGGTAGAGGCACCCACTTCTTCCATGGCCTTCAAGTAGAGATCGAAATGAGAAGTCGCAACTCCTGCCTCATCAATGTCACTTTCTTCACCCAAAACAATTTGGTTAATGAGTCTCACCATTTCCCCAGGATATCGAGAT
>CAMDDI010000239.1 GCA_945890905.1 Bacteriovorax stolpii | reverse complement strand
GTGTCCATCTTTGATGTACTCTATCTCTATAATTGGAAAACTGGCGAAGCTCTCGATTTGCCTAATGAGATGCGCGAACTTGTATCTAAACTCAAACTCACAGATCTTATCGGCGACATCCAGGATTATATCCGTCTCTTTTTGCCTTTACGTGAAAAGGGTTCTACCCAAGTTTTGATTGAAGGAACTCCTTGGGAAACTTTCCCTGTGGAAGATATGGAGTATCGCTTCTCCATTAACCCTTCTCCTAGGAAGAGCTTCCTGAACTTAGAGCTTGAACTCTTTACCCAAGATCAAAAGCTTGTTCCTATGCCTTCTCCCTTCCTTCTGTTTGTAAGTGAGCAAGGATGGGCCGGAAGTTTTAGAACTAAAAATGATGCTCTCTTATTCTTTAAGACTTTGATTGAAGACTTTGACCGCGAAACTTTCTTTCATAAAAAATACCTTCACTCAGCATCTCGTAAGCACATCATGTCAGAGTGGATAGCCCTCTTGATGAAGGATGACGAGCTACCTTTCTTTGATCCGACGTTTAAGAAAATTTTCATGCTCAAGACTAAGACCTTTAAGAAAGTGTTCTTGGCCTTCTTAGATAGTTTTACAGAAATTGGATTTAAAACATCTTTCTACTTTAAAGATGAGCGCAAGGTAGTGTTTCAGATTCCTAAGAATTCACTTCTTGAAGGGATCGCAAACTTCTATCAGTCCCTGACTCCCATGAATATTCCGATCTTCTACGACCAGGTTCAGATTCGGACTTGGAAGAGCACGATTCGGTTTGAACGTAATAAAGAGAAGCTTGATTGGTTCCAGCTTGATCTTGTTGTGTCAGATGAAGATCTCAATGTTATTAAAAATGCGGAGATGACAGATAACTTTATCCTTTCAAATAAGGGTCTAGTACTTCTCTCTGATGAGCAAAAAGATCTTTTGCGCTTCATGAAGAGATACACCAAGTTTGAGGGTGAGAAGAAAGAAACAGGGTCCCGGGAACTCTCACGCTTTGGTCTCTTTCTTCAGCGCTCACGGATTTTTGAATTATTTGAATTAAAACGCCTTGGTATTGAGGGTGCTCTAACTGTTGAGGAAGAGGCTTTCTGTGAGAAAATTCTCACCATGAAAGATATGCCTCAGTACGATGTGGATCCAAGATATCTTGAAATCGCTCGTCCTTATCAGATTGGTGGATATAACTGGCTGCGCTTTTTGTATGAGCACAAGTTTGGTGCCTGTTTGGCCGATGACATGGGTCTAGGTAAAACACTTCAAACCATCATGCTGCTTCAAACTCTGAAAGACTCCCTTAAAAAAGTTCTTATCATTTGTCCGGTTTCAATCCTCTATAACTGGAAAAACGAATTAGAGAAATTCTCTGATCTCACCTACTCAATCTATTACGGTGATGAGAGAGAGTTTAAAACTGAAGCAAAAGTTATCCTCACTAGTTATGGCCTCATGAAAAAAGAGTCCTTCTCTACTTTAGGTGAAGAAGAATTTGATATCCTCATCTTCGATGAAGTTCAGCATTTGAAGAATGTGCGCTCTTTGGGGGCCAATGCTGCCAGACAACTTAAAGCAAAATTTAGAATCTGTTTAACGGGTACGCCAGTTGAAAATGATCTCTCGGAATTCTATAACATCATGGATCTTTGTGTTCCGGGTGTGTGGGGAGATCTAGGAATCATTCGTTCCACTTCTAAAAATAAAAATCGCCTCCTCGCTCGTCGTACGGTGAAGCCATTCATCATGCGCAGAACTAAGGATCAGGTATTAAAAGAGCTTCCAGAGAAAATTGAGAATCACGTGTTCTTGGATTTCTCTCCAGAAGAGAAAGAAACTTACGCCGCCAAACTCAATGCTGTTCGCTCGAGCATGCTCACTCCTGGGGCCAAGCGCTACGGCGAAGTGCTCAAGTCTCTTCTAGAAATGAGACAACTTTGCTTATGGCAGAAGCAACCTCAATTTCAATCCACTAAAATTGATTTCTTAATGGAGAACTTAGAGCAGCTTGTGACTGAAGGTCATAAGACTCTGGTGTTCTCTCAGTTCACAACTTATCTCGATATGATTGAGAACAAGATTAAAGTCGCTGGTTGGAAGATGGCCCGAATTGATGGTTCTCAGACCATTAAAAAGCGTGGCGAGATGGTTGAGTATTTCCAAAATGGAGACGCTCAAATTTTCCTTATTTCTCTTAAAGCAGGGGGATTTGGTCTCAACTTAACGGCCGCTAGTTACATCTTCCTTATGGATCCATGGTGGAATCCAGCGGTTGAACGTCAGGCTATCGATCGAGCTCACCGTATCGGACAAGAAAACAAACTTACAGTCTACCGTCCTATCATTAAAGATTCAGTGGAAGAGAAAGTTCTTATCCTTCAGCAAAGTAAGCGGGAGCTTTTCCGTGATCTTATGGCCGAGGATGATGATGAGTACTTTAGTGGAAAGCTGAATATGGACGATTTCCAACATCTCTTGAGTTAGTTTATTTCACCGTCTCAAAAACATTTTTAACATCAATGTCTACTGAACACTTAAAGTGAGTCAGTGGACATTTTTGATATCCGTGAAGACCACAGGGTCTGCAGGCAAGACTATCTCCAACATCAATTACTACCGAATCATCTGCCAGAGGTGTGTACCCAAAAGCTGGGACTGTTGAACAAAAAATAGCGGTGGTTTTAGCATTCACTGCAGAGGCTAAATGCAGAGGGGCCGAATCATTAACAAATACTCTCTGAGCGTCCCTCATAAGAGCAGCGGAATCTAATAAATTAAGTGTTCCGCAAAGATTTTCTGTGTTCTCAATTCCTGCTCGGATTTCGTCACATAATGCTTTATCAGTATTTGCACCAATAAAATAAATCTTTCCAAGAGGGGCCAAGCTCATAGAAAGTTGCCGGAATTTTTCTGCACTCCAAGCTTTGGTAAACCAAACAGAAGCCGGAGCGATCACAAAATAATTTTGATTTTTATAACCAGCTACTTTATCCCAATTCTTTTGGAGAATAGGTAATTCTGGTTTGTAGATCTTTGCATTGTTTTCTATCTGAAAAGTAGAATCATAGGTTTGAAGCAGCTGCAAATTTCTTTGAACTTCATGCCACACCACTTTTTCATTCTCAGCAGGATGATGAGGAATTTGATGAGTAATTTTACTTGAATAAATAAAGCTCAAGGGATTCTGACGAAACCCTATTTTGGACTTAGACTTCATACAGGCCGCAATCAAACCACTATTAAAATGCCGGTGAAGATTGAAAACCACATCAAACTTAATGCTACGAAGCTCAAGAATGAGGTTAATCAGATTTTTAAGCTTTCCACCCTGCTTGTCCCAGATCCAAGTTTTCTCGAGAGAGCTTAGGCCCTGGATGACTGATTCATTACCTTTGCGCAGAACAAAGTGAATCTTGGCGTTGGGATATTGAGTTTTGACCGCACGTGCAAACTGCGAGGCGAGGATAGTATCCCCTATGAAAGCTGTTTGGATGATAAGAATTGTTTTAGACGAGGCGTCATTCATACGTTAGGATTATTGTAATCTGACAAGAGTGCAAAAACTATGGAAAAAATCACCGCCATCATTCCTACGTTCAACGAGGAAGTGCATATCAAAGAAGCGATTGAATCGGTTCTTTGGTGTGATGAAATTATCGTAGTTGATTCATTTTCTACCGATAAAACTGTGGAGATTGCTAAAACTTATCCCAAAGTTCGACTTCTCGAGCATGCCTATGAACATTCTGCTGCTCAAAAAAATTGGACCATTCCTCAGGCTTCAAATAATTGGATTTTTCTTCTCGATGCTGATGAGAGACCAACACCTGAGCTCGTAACTGAGATCCAAGGGATTCTTAAAAACGGAACCACTAATTCTGGGTTTTGGATTTATCGACGCAATCACTTTATGGGCAAAAGAATTAACTACTCAGGTTGGCAGTCAGATAAAGTGATCCGATTATTTAAGCGCGATCAATGTCATTACCAAAATAAGCATGTGCATGCAGAAATTGAATCTACTGGTCCGATTAGCATCCTGAAAGAGAAGCTTGTTCATTACACTTACAAAGATGTGACATCGTACTTAAAGAAAGCTGATCGCTATACCACTTGGGGTGCTCAGGATCGCTTTGAGAAGTTTCAAAAACAGGGCCGCACTATTGGGCTACCTTACTTAGTCTTTCGTCCATTCGGCCGATTCTTGAGACACTACTTTTGGAGACTCGGAATTTTAGATGGTACTCATGGATTTGTGGTTTCAGCTCTTGCTGCTTACAACGTGTTCATTCGTGCGGTGAAGATTTGGAGATTGCAGAATGGGGAGAAGCTTGAGGATCCGTTTAAAAAATAAAGTTCAAAACATCCTGAAGAAAATAGCAGAAGAGCCCTATCTTTGTTCCCCAATAGACTAAATTTAAAACGGACGCGGCGTTTTTCATATAAAAGGATTATCACCTTGGGATCGATAATTG
>CAMDDI010000238.1 GCA_945890905.1 Bacteriovorax stolpii | reverse complement strand
AATTAAAGGAATTGGGCTATCCTTTGATCATTGCTTTGAACTTGATGGATGAAGCCCAGAAAAGAAATTTTAAAATCGATTTAAAAGTTTTTTCAGAAATTCTTGGGGCCCAGATTATACCCACGAGTGCTGCTACGGGATCAGGTCTTAAAGAATTAGTTGAATTAATCAAAGATAAATCTTTGAACTTCTCAGTTGCTCAAATAACTCTTCCGGAAGATCCTCAGAAAATTTTCCGTTCTCCAAAATATGTGAATGGAGTTTTTAAAGAGATTGACCAGATCATAAAAAAAATAACAATCACTCCGCTTAAACCTGATACTTTTTCTGAGAAAATTGATGCCTTTGTTCTGCATCCCATCTGGGGGATAGTGATTCTCTTCGCACTTCTTGTGATTATGTTTCAAACTCTCTTCAGTTGGACTGCTCCGCTGCAAGATTTGATCGAAGCCTTATTTAATTTTATGGGTACGACTGTTTCTGCTTATATTTCTCATCCTCTTCTTCAAAGTTTTTTGGTAGATGGAATCATCAATGGGGTCGGAGGAGTTTTGGTATTTATGCCTCAGATTTTGATGCTTTTTCTTTTTATCCAGTTTCTCGAAGATTTAGGTTACTTGGGAAGAGCGGCATTTCTTATGGATTCATTTATGAGAAAGATGGGACTTCCTGGAAAGGCAGTGATTCCACTGTTGTCATCACATGCTTGTGCGATCCCAGGAATAATGTCGGCCCGAGTGATCGATAATTACCGCGAGAGATTGATCACCATGCTGGTCATTCCTCTCACCACATGTTCTGCCAGGCTTCCAGTTTACGCCATTCTCATTGGGGCGATAATTCCTAACATTCCCACTTTCGGACTACCTTGGCTTAAACTTCCGGGTCTAGTTCTTTTTAGTCTTTATATGTTGGGATTTGTGTCGGCCCTCATCGTATCTCTTGTTTTTAAAAAAACACTTCCGCATTCCTCACCGTCCATGCTTTTAATGGAGCTACCTCCATATCGCATTCCGAAATTAAAAAACCTCTCTACTGTGATGATCAATAAAGGGAAGATATTTTTAAAAAAGGCGGGAGGAATTATTCTTTTGGTGAGTATGGTGATTTGGTTCTTGGTCACTTTTCCTCAGCATAACGGGAAGACTCAAATGGAAGATTCTTACGCCGCTGATATCGGCAGAGTCTTTGTTCCATTGTTTAAACCTTTAGGTTTTGATTGGAAAATTACCACAGCACTGATTCCGAGCATTGCTGCAAGAGAAGTTGTGGTGAGTTCATTGTCGTTAGTATTAGCTGTAAAAGATGATGCTCAAGGCTTTGAAGAAAATATGTCTCAGGCCCTTGTGGCCCAGTATGGATTGGGTACTTTAGTGGCCCTCCTCATCTGGTTTGTCTTTGCTCCTCAGTGCATTTCAACTTTTGCGGTTTTAAGGCGAGAAACTAACTCTGTCCGCTGGCCCATTATTATGGGGAGCTATACACTTACCTTGGCCTATGTCTTTGCCTGGTTGGCACGTCTTATAGTTAACTCTTGGTTTTAACCTGCTCCCACGGTTTGAGTTGCCAAGTGGTCGTCACGATGGCCACTTCCTTTCCATTTTTATCGCTGATGTTGGTTACTAACTTTTGAGAATAGCGACCTTCATTTTCTAAACCTTCCTGAACTTTAGTCTTATCAATTTGGTGAGGAGAACAGCGGCCCTCAAGATCAACTCTTCCTTGATAGAGATAACTCACATGCATCTCCGACATGATCAGTCGATACTTACTAATACCAAATGAGGAGAGAAGAGACATTCCTGCACAGTATTCTCCCACAGTGGCCATTGCACATGCATGAATACCACCAATATGATTATGATTGAGCTTACGGTTAGGAAGGGTGATCCGCACTTGGTCTTCAGAGAGCTCGATGATTTTAAATCCATGAGGAGCATTAAAAGGAATCCCCAGTGTCAGGACCTTATTTAAGGCCATGAGACTTAGCTTAGAAGGCTTTTCTATTAATTTATCAATGAGCTTGTAACCTGCGTTCATGTTTTTATCCTAGAGTTAAATTTAAATTTTGTTGAGCAATTTTTAATTCTGATTTCATGCGCTCAATAATATCTTTCACGGATTCAATCCGGTGAGAGAACTCAATTGAGCTTCCTGCAACCCACATGGTTTTATAAGTTGCACTAAAAGCCGCTTTCTCAATCAGCTTCATGCCTTTGTAGTAGGTGAGCATCTTGGCGTACTTTTTGACTTGTTTATTGGTATTGAGAAAATTCTCTAGAGCGTTCTGATCAACTCCCACCTTTTGGACATATGGAGTGTTGATAACGGTACACAAGCTTCCCGAAATTTTTGTTGTTCCAACAATATCTTCAGCCCCGTAATCCAGACAGGCCTGTTTGTATTCTTGGCTAATGGGGGATTCTATTGTGGGAATAAAAGGCGAACCAATGGAGAGGCCATCAGCACCTAAAGCGAGCATGGATAGAATTCCTGAACCAGTTCCTACTCCGCCAGCAGAGATCACAGGTATTTTACATTTCGCTTTAAGAGTAGGGACTAATACACTGGCCGGAATATTTCCTCGATGCCCACCCGCTCCAGAATTAACCGCGATCACTCCATCTGCTCCCAGATCTTGAACCTTGAGTGCGTACTTTTCATCTACAACATCACAAAAAACTTTGATTCCCTGTTTGCGTGATTCATTAATCACTTCTTCTGGAGATCCTAGAGAGGTGAGAAAATAATCCACACCTTGATCAAGACAGGTGTGAAGTTGCTTTTTCCAGTAAATATTGGACTTATTTACAATGAGATTAACTCCAATAGCTTTTTTAGTTTTTGTACGAATATCTTTTAGACCTACAGCGAGATCCTCCACCGAGCGGTAATTCAGGGCCGGAATGCACCCCGTGATACCGGCCTCAGAAGCAGCTACCATCATTTCGGTGTTAGTCACTAGAAACATTGGGGCCATGATGATGGGGAAATCGATCTTCAGCATTTCTGTGAGAGCAGTTTTCATCTTTGTTCCTTCGATTAGATCGTCGTGTCATTGTAAGGCAAAGTCATTTAACTTTCCCTTCCCAATCACTTTTACTTTATGGGTTAATCATAACAGTCATTTTTATTATCAAGGATGGAAAATATGAAAAAATTTATTGCACTGACGGCATTGACGTTATCAGCTGCGACCTTTGCTGCCCCACGTGCTCAATGGCTTACAGTTGATAGCCAAATCTTAAATAAAGTTAGCCCGAAAATGAATAAGGCCATGCCGGTTCTTTTTTCTGCTCAAGGAGCTTCTGTTGTTCAGATGACTCCCCTAGAAGTTGAAGCACTCTCTGCTACTATTCATAATGAACTTCACCGTTGCGGTGGTTTCATGGCCCACGATTCTCTAGAAGAAGCTCAAGCTGCTCTTGCTTCAACTGGTGATACAGCTTTTGCTCAAAAAGCAATTTTTGCTGATTATTCTATTGATCAGGCCCGTCTGGTTAAGCCGATGGTTGCTGCTGTCGCAGAGAGATCAATTCGCGATACCATCATCAAGCTTTCAGAATTTAAAACTCGTTACTACAAATCAGAAACTGGTGTTCAATCATCTCAATACATCCGTGATACATGGGCCGCATTAGCAAAAAACCGTTCTGATGTAAAAGTTGAACTTGTTGCTCACAAAAACTTCCCTCAACCATCAATTGTTATGACAATTCAAGGTTCTGATAAAGCGTCTGAGATCGTCATCCTTGGCGGTCACGCTGATTCTATTTCTGGCATGTTCGGTACAGGCCGTTCTCCAGGATCTGATGATAATGCTTCAGGGATAGCAACAATCACTGAAGTTATTCGCGTAATGATGAGTTCAGATTTCAAACCACGCCGTACCATCCAGTTCATGGGTTATGCTGGTGAAGAAGCTGGTCTTTTAGGATCGAAAGATATCGCAACTTCTTATAAGAATCGTGCTCAGCAAGTTATTGGAGTGATGCAATTAGATATGACTCTCAGAAAAGGTACAGTAGATAAAGACATTGTGATGATGTCAGACTTTACCAACGCTGCTCAGAACGAGTTCATTGGAAAAATCATTGATGAATACGTAAAAGTTCCTTGGGGCTACTCAAAATGTGGATACGGTTGTTCAGATCATGCATCTTGGACAGCGAATGGTTACCCAGCTTCAATTCCTTTTGAATCGACAATGGGAGATATTAATCATAATATTCATACAGATAAAGACACTTTGGAGAATGCTGGTGGAGACGCCATGCATGCTGCCAAATTTGCTAGACTCGGAGTGGCGTTCATGACTGAGTTAGCGAACTAAAGGAAATTGGAACACGTTGAATATTGAATTACAGTCCCTTTACCAGGACATCCGCTCTAATATTGAAGCATCTCAAAAAGCCTTAAATTCAACTAGCATTCTGGGAGACGAAGAGTCTCCCGGGATGCGAAGTTTATCTGATGCTCATATCATTCTCGATACTCTTGAATC
>CAMDDI010000237.1 GCA_945890905.1 Bacteriovorax stolpii | reverse complement strand
TATTAAAAGATGGTGCCCTGAACTCAAAAATCTCTCTAAAAAGCAGCTTCATCGACCAGATGTTATGCTAACCCCAGAATATCCAGGCCCCATTGTGAGTTATGAAAACAATCGTATGAGGTGCCTAACAATGTACGGCGTGGTGAAGAAAAATTGACTCAAAGCATTTGTCTAGCTTTTTTCTGAGAGAAGTTCTTCAAATTTGATCTTCTTAGTGCAATAATTTCTTAGATTTAAATCATTTATTTTTCTCAATTGAAGGGAGTTTCTTCGTATGATGACATCAGCTGTTAATCATTACTTCTTCTCCTCCATTGGAAGAAAACAACTTGTGGCCATGACAGGTCTCGCACTCTGCGGATTTCTTGTCGGACATCTCACAGGAAACTTTCTTTTGTTGGCAGGATCGGATGCTTTCAACATTTACGCTCACAAGCTCGAGTCCTTAGGGCCTGTGCTTTACTTAATCGAGCTGGCCCTTACGGGAATTTTCGTTCTTCATTTGGGTTTGGCGATCAAACTCACAATTGAAAATGTAAAAGCTCGCGGCGGTACCAAACGCTACGAGAAAAAAGTCAAAACAGGACGTGGAACAACTTTCATGTCTCAGACAATGCCGTACACGGGTCTAGTGCTTTTAGTTTTTGTGATACTTCACTTGATAAGTCTTAAGTATGGAACAAATTATCCAACTACGGTTGACGGCGTGCCGATGAGAGATCTTTACCGAACCACCATGGAATACTTTGCCAGCACTTCAGCGACGATTTGGTATGTCGTGGCCATGATCTGTGCCGCTCTCCACACCTCTCATGGGTTTGCTTCGTCGTTTCAGAGTATGGGTTGGAATCACGGAAAGTATTTTAAGAACGTTAAACGTATCGGTTACCTCTACGCTCTAGCAGTTAGCGCAGGCTTTGCCTTCCTAGCTGTATGGGCCCACATGAAGGGAGTGTAATATGCCTATCAATTTAGAATCAAAAATTCCTGCTGGGGATCTTAAAGATAAATGGAGCAAACACAAGTTTGATTCAAAGCTTGTGAATCCTGCCAACAAAAGAAAATATACAGTGATTGTTGTGGGGACTGGACTTGCAGGCGGATCAGCTGCGGCCACTCTCGCTGAACTTGGCTACAATGTTCTTTCATTCTGTATTCAAGATACCCCTCGTCGCGCTCACTCTATTGCGGCCCAGGGTGGTATTAACGGTGCTAAAAACTATCCTAATGATGGTGACTCAGTTAAGCGTCTATTCTACGACACCATCAAAGGTGGAGATTACAGATCACGTGAGGCCAATGTTTATCGTCTAGCTGAAGTTTCCACTAACATCATCGATCAAATGGTGGCCCAAGGAGTTCCTTTTGCCCGTGAGTACGGTGGATATCTTGATAACCGCTCTTTCGGTGGATCTCAAGTGTCTCGAACTTTTTATGCCCGCGGACAAACCGGACAGCAACTTCTCTTGGGTGCTTACTCAGGAATGATGAAGATGGTTTCTAAAGGCAAAATCAAAATGTTCAATCGTCGCGAGATGATGGACCTAGTTACCATCAATGGTAAGGCCCGGGGAATTATTGTTCGTAACTTAATTACTGGTGAGTTAGAGAGATATGCAGCTGATGCAGTTCTTCTTTGCACCGGTGGATACGGTAACGTCTACTTCCTTTCAACTAATGCCATGACTTCAAACGCATCGGCGGCCTGGAGATGTTATAAGCGTGGAGCAGCGTTTGCAAACCCTTGCTTCACTCAAATTCACCCCACTTGTATTCCTGTTCACGGCGACTACCAATCAAAACTCACTTTGATGTCTGAGTCTCTTCGAAATGACGGAAGAGTTTGGGTTCCAAAAGCTGTGGGTGATAAAAGAAAACCAGAACAAATTCCTGAAGAAGAGCGCGACTACTATCTAGAGCGAATTTACCCTTCTTACGGAAACCTTGCTCCAAGGGATGTTTCTTCTCGTCAGGCAAAATATCGCTACGATGAAGGTAAAGGTGTAGGTCCAACAGGCCAGGCCGTTTATCTTGATTTCCGAGATGCCATTGCTCGAGATAGTCTTGCCACAATCGCAGGGCGATACGGAAATTTATTTGAGATGTATCAAAGAATTACAGGTGATGATCCTTATAAAACTCCTATGATGATTTACCCTGCTGTTCACTACACCATGGGTGGATTATGGGTTGATTATAATCTTCAATCAACGATTCCTGGTCTTCACGTTTTAGGAGAAGCCAACTTCTCAGATCACGGTGCCAATCGCTTGGGAGCTTCGGCTTTGATGCAAGGTTTAGCTGACGGATACTTTGTTGTTCCGAATACTCTTTCTCATTACTTGGCATCAAATGTTCTTGAAAAAGTAACCACTGATGACAGCGCGTTCAAAGATGCTGAGCAAGCAGTGGTGCTTCAAACTTCTCGCCTCCTCAATACAAAAGGGAAACGTTCAGTAGATGAATTCCACAAAGCTTTAGGCCACATCATGTGGGAAAAAGTGGGTATGGCCCGGAATGAGAAAGGCCTTAAAGAAGCCATTGAAAGCATCAGAAAACTTCGTGAAGAATTTTGGCAAGACGTAAAAGTTCCTGGTGATACTGGAAACTTTAACCTTGAACTTCATAAAGCAGCTCGTGTGGCCGATTTCTTAGAACTGGGAGAACTCATGGCCCTCGACGCCTTAGAGCGTAAAGAGTCATGTGGTGGACATTTCCGTGAAGAATATCAAACTCCAGATGGTGAAGCACTTCGTGATGATGATCACTTCGCTCATGCTGCTGTTTGGGAATACACGGGAACAAATTCAAGTCCAATCCGTCACAAGGAAGAACTTGTATTTGAAAACCTTAAACTTGCTACTCGCTCGTACAAATAAGGAAGAGAAGTATGTCTGAAAAAACTATGACCATAAATTTAAAAATCTGGCGCCAATCAAATCCAACAGCTGAAGGCAAGTTGGTTGATTACCGCGTAGAAAATGTTTCTCCTGATATGTCTTTTCTTGAAATGATCGATGTTCTTAACGAACAACTGGTTCATAAGGGTGAAGACGTTATCGCTTTTGATCACGATTGCCGCGAAGGGATCTGTGGTATGTGCTCTATGATGATTGATGGTAAAGCTCATGGCGGTTATAAAAACACCACCACTTGCCAGGTACACATGCGTCTCTACAAAGATGGCGACACGATTGTGATCGAGCCCTTCCGCGCTCAAGCTTTTCCCATCATTAAAGATTTAACTGTTAATCGTGGGGCTTTAGATAAAGTCATCATGGCCGGTGGTTATATCACTGCCAGCACCGGGAATGCTCAAGACGCAAACGCGATTCTTATTCCAAAACCAATTGCTGATGAGGCCATGGATGCAGCTGCATGTATTGGTTGCGGAGCTTGTGTTGCTTCTTGCCCGAATGGATCAGCGATGCTTTTCATGGGCGCTAAAGTTTCTCAGCTTGCCCTTCTTCCACAAGGAAAAGTTGAATCTGCAAAACGCTCTCTGAATATGGTTCACACTCATGATCAACTCGGCTTTGGGAACTGTACCAACCACGCTGAATGTGAGGCCACTTGCCCTAAAGGCATCTCTATTGAGCATATTGCCCGCATGAACCGCGAGTATCTCAAAGCTGCTTTCACTTATTACGAAAAAGACCGCTCAGAAGGCGGAGCTTAAATCTCTTAAGGCCCCTCCTTTGTGAGGGGCTTTTTTTTGGACCTTATGCTGAATGCGATTCTTCTTCTTTTAGTTTCTATGGTTTCCATTCAATCTGGGGCCACACTCGCTAAAAATCTTTTTCCCGCTTTAGGTGCTGCAGGTACTTCGAGCATGCGCTTATTTTTTGCAACCCTTATTCTCGCTATTATCTTTAGACCCTGGAGAACCAGACTTACCTCTGCCCAAGTAAAAGGTGTCGCGTTTTACGGACTCTCACTGGGGTTGATGAATCTGCTGTTTTATTTTGCTCTTGAGCGCATTCCTTTGGGAATTGCTGTGGCCTTAGAATTTACTGGCCCCTTGACTGTCGCCATTCTCGCGTCACAAAGAAAGCTCGATTATCTCTGGGCCGTAGTTGCGGCGGTAGGAATTGTTTTGCTTCTTCCTATCACCGAAGGCAGTGCCCACCTGGATATGCTCGGAATGATTTTTGCTATAGGTGCGGGATTTTTTTGGGCGCTCTATATCGTGTTTGGAAAAAAAACCTCGGCCAATGTTCCCGGAGGAGTAGCCGCTTCTTATGGGATGGCCTTCGCCGCCTTAGTTGTGCTGCCTTTTGGTTTTGCTACTGCTGGGACAAAACTATTTGACCTCTCCTTAGTTCCTCTGGCATTTGCGGTGGGGATCTTCTCTAGTGCTCTTCCTTATTCATTAGAGATGATCTCTCTTAAAAAAATTCCGGCCTCAACCTTCGGGGTTTTAATGAGTGTAGAGCCCGCTATAGGTGCCCTTGCAGGACTGGCCTTTCTTCATGAGGAGCTGAGTTTAATGCAATGGCTCGCCATCGCTTGTGTCATGATCTCTTCTTTGGGTAGTTCTCTAACTTCAAAAAAAGCCGTCGTTCCCCCTCTGGAATAGATCTTACTTTCTCTGACAAAAACAAAGATTTTAATCT
>CAMDDI010000236.1 GCA_945890905.1 Bacteriovorax stolpii | reverse complement strand
TTACAGTACAGTTTGAACGAGAGATTGAACCAGTGAGTTTACGAAGAGCTTGAGACATCAAACGAGCTTGCAGGCCCATGTGTGAATCACCCATGTCACCTTCAAGTTCTGCTTTCGGTGTAAGAGCAGCTACTGAATCCACGATCAAAAGGTTAACAGCACCTGAGCGCACGAGCATATCGGCGATCTCAAGAGCTTGCTCACCGGAATCTGGTTGAGAGATAAGTGTATTTGGAACATCAACACCTAATTTACCTGCGTACTTAGTATCAAGAGCATGTTCAGCATCAACGAAAGCAACAGTGCCTCCAGCTTTTTGACATTCAGCTGCGATGTGAAGTGTAAGAGTTGTTTTACCAGAAGACTCTGGTCCGTAGATTTCAATGATACGACCTTGAGGAATACCACCCACGCCCAGAGCAAGATCTAATCCGAGTGAACCAGTCGAGATAGCAGGAATTTTTTCTTCTGCTTGCTCAGTTCCAAGGCGCATGATGGCACCTTTACCGAATTGTTTCTCGATTGTAGACAAGGCCAAATCAAGAGCTTTCTTCTTGTTAGCAGTGTCAGTGATGTTTGTGTTTACGTTGCTGTTAAAGGCCATGAGGATTCTCCTTCTCTCAAAAAATCATTTATGAAGGTGCGTGTTATATTTAAAAACTAACATCCACTTTCGTTTAAGACAATGGCTTTTATGCAATTTTTACGGAAATCTTACGGAAAGCTAACAAATTGAAATATTTAGCGATTTTTCGCCTGGAGTTAGAAATAAGTTGTGAGAAGAAGTGTAATTATTCCCGCAAATACTCCGCTAACTACATCATCAGTGATGGTTCCAAAACCATGATGAAGTCGATCGAAGTAAGATGCAGGCCATATTTTTACAATGTCGAAGAGACGAAATAAAGAGAAGACTAAGAACATGGTAGGAAATTCAATGTTGCGAACAAAGCTCCAAGTAATCAGCATACCAATCACTTCATCGATCACTATCCACTGAGGATCATGTAATCCGAATTCTGTTTGGACTTTTTGTGTCACATACACTGCTGCAGCGTAGAGAATAATTATCAGCGCAATTAAACTATAAATATTGAAGTTAAGAACGTGTAGAAGATATATCAAAGGTAAAGTGGCCAGACTGCCCATGGTGCCCGGAGCTTTAGGAAATTTCCCAGTATAAAACCAAGAGAGGAATAATACACTGAGTCCTGACGGGCCTGGATTTTTTTGATCTTTCGTCATATTTACGATAGTTTCCCTCTTCATTAATTGAAAGGCAATCATGGCAGTTCGTCCGAGCTATTTAGATGACTACGGCTTCAATTGGGAAACCTTTGATGTTGTCTGCAGTGGAAAATCTTCCCTGGATGCTACCAATTATCTTACTGAGCTTCACGAGAAACAACAGGTCACGGATTTCTTGCGCGGCTATGGCTTTGATATCACTGATCCCGTTGAGAGTGCTGAGCTCTTTGGAATTTTTCAAGAAGCCGTGCAGTTTATTAAGCGCTACTTTTTGCTTGAAGGAAATCCAGATGGGCTGGATATGCGAATTCCGAATTATCTTTTTTCTATTACCAACATTTCTGAACTGTTCTTGGCCGCCACCGGGCATTCGAGTTTTAAATTAAATACCGAAGAAGCCCTATGGGCAGGTGTGGTTCTGAAGGTTATGCACACTATTTTGCATGCGGATAAAGATCTCCGGGCAAGATACTTCTCAACTATTCAGTTACAAATTTTTGACCGATTTTATAAATTCATTCACCGTGATGAAGAGAACCGATTATTTCTTAAAAATGATCAGGGCCTCAGCATCCCGCTTTATGATTTTCAAACTAAGGCCAAGAAGACCCGTGATTCCATCATCATTAAGCTATTACACAAGCAAGAGAATGTGGCCGAAGAGCTCTTTGATAGAATTGGAATGAGAATTATTACTTATAATAAACTTGATTCACTCCGTGTGATTAAGTTTTTGCATAAGAACTATGTGATCATGATTAATAATATCAAACCAAGCCGCTCGCAAAATACCTTGGTTGACCTAGAGCTGCTCCGTAAGAGAACTTTTACTCTTTATAAAGAAACCATTCGTGGAAATCTTCCCGAAGATTCTTTTTATCAGCGCTTAAATAACTTGATTGAAGAGTGTGTGCCTAATGGACCTCATCATGAAAATCGTCACTCTTCAGATGAATACCGAGCGATTCACTTTACCGGTCGACAACTTATCAAGTACCGCAATCCGTTCATGCAATCATTCAATGAAGTTCGCAAGCAGGCACTCAAAGATAAAGAAAATCCTCTTTCACAGGCACTCTTGCATCTTGATACCTCACCTATCTCTAGAGACGTACGCTTCTTCTATCCATTTGAAGTTCAGTTAACTGATTATGAGAGTCACTTGAAGAATACTCAAGGGGAAGCCTCTCACGATGAGTACAAGCGCTCTCAATTAAAATCGGCCATGAAGAGAATCTTTAGACCCATTCTAGATTTAAAAAATATGCAGGTTGATTAAAGAACGTGTTGATCGATGAAGAGCTGAATGCGCTCATTGATCATATCTGGATAATCCGCTTGAGGGACGTGTGAGCCTTCTTTAATAAAATATGTTTCTGATTTAGGCAGAAGGGTAGCGAGAGTGCGCTGAAGATGATTTGGTATCACTCCATCATGATGTCCACCCATGACTAATGCAGGAATTTGCATGCGATCAATGCTTGAAGTGATATTCTGATTCTCCATCTCATCAAATAGTTTCAAAAAGACATCGATTCCAAGTTGTCCCACTCGATTAAGATAAATTTCCACAAATTCTTTGGACACTTTTTTATCGTTAAAGCCCGCCATGTGAATCAATTTGCGGACCACTGGATTCATTCCACTGCTGGCCCAGATCTTATCAAAAGTTTTAGGAAACTTGGTTTTCCCGGCAATGGCCAGAGGCATGATGAATTCCATGGCATTGGAATCGAACATGACATCCTTAACTGGCATAAATGTCCCAGATATTAAAATCATGCTGGAAATAAAGTCAGGATAATCTTTGGCCATCTGAAGGCAAACATTCACACCCATACTGTGACCAAGCATTACGGCATTTTTAATTTTTAAATAAGTGCAAAGATCATAAACATCTTTTGCCATTTGCTTAAAGGTTAGTTTCTCAATGTTGCCAGATCCGGTTGATTGAAAGTGGCCACGGTAATCGTGAATCAAAATCTGGTAACCAAGCTTATCGAAGTATTCAGTTTGAAATTTCCAATGATGATTACTGCAAACTAAACCATAATTAAATACCAGAATTGGGCGTGAGTGATCAGGCTCATGGAAGTTGCGGTTAAAAAAGATCTGTTCGTCATCTTCGGTTTTAAAAAAGTTAGTATCGTTATTGATGAACATATTATTTCATGAGCCTTGTGAGCATCTCAACCACCGGAAGGCGAGGGGCATTCCTGTCAATTAAACTTGCAAGCTTTGCATTGAGAACTATTTTCTTAGTAAGCGCTTCAGTGAGGAAGTAATCCAAAATTTTCAGAGTAGTTTTTCCTAAAGTGAGAACGTCACCACTTTTGATTTTTCTAATAGTGGTCGCACGCTTTCCGTTGATCAGATAAAACTCAACACCACTTTGTGGATGGACCAACATTTCCTGATCGTGTATTTCAATCATCAAGTGAGATGACTTAACTTCTGAGTCGTCGATTAAGAGATCACCATGAACTGAGCCCAGGTAAACTTCATTCTTATGAAACTTAAACTGTGTGATCACATTCACGTCAGGACTCTGAATAATTTCAATATGAACCATGGGCAACCTCTTTAGATAGTATCGAGGATTTTTTGATCTTTTGCGAGTCTTTCAAAGTGAGGAGCAAGAATTTCAGGGCGTGCAGTGATCAACTTCTCTAAATCTTGGACTACCTGTTCAAGAATAGCTGTATGAGTGAGGAAATTAGCGAGTTTCTTGGTCGTCACCGTTCCTGATTGATCTACTCCAAAAAGGTCTCCTTCCCCGCGGAACTTCAAATCTTCTTCAGCTATCACAAATCCATCGAGGTTTTTTTCAATAACTTCCAGACGCTGGTAGCCCTCGGGATTGATCTCTTTATCTAGCACCAGAAAACAAAATCCTGGTTTATCTCCACGCCCCACTCGGCCTCGTAGCTGATGAAGTGAACTCAGTCCGAAGCGCTCTGGACTATAGATACTCATGATGGTGGCGTTTGGAATATTTATTCCCACTTCGATCACACTAGTTGAGATAAGAATATTTATCTTTTTATCTCTGAAATCTTGCACGACTTTTTCTTTCTCTTCAGATTTCATTTTCCCGTGAAGCATTTCTACTTTATAAGGCTTAAAACTTAACTCGTATTTTTTAAAGCTTTCCTTAACGTTTTGCAGGTCCAAGGTTTCACTCTCTCCAATGGCAGGAAAAACAAAGTAGGCCTGCTCACCCTGAGCTAGTCTGGCTTTGACAAACTCCACATATTTTTCGTAATTCGCTTTTTCTGTGATGCGGGTTTTAATACCTTTTCGTCCTGCGGGCATCATCTTAATTGAAGATATATCTAAGTCACCGTACTGAGCGAGACTTAAAGTTCGGGGAATGGGAGTGGCCGTCA
>CAMDDI010000235.1 GCA_945890905.1 Bacteriovorax stolpii | reverse complement strand
TCTTCATCGATCCTACTGTGCTTGCGAACTTAGAAGATCCTAGATTCTTCTACAGAAGACAGATCACTTATAAAGTTGTGGTTTGGGCCCTTGATCAAGCGAAGAAGCGCTTCTCAAATATTCCGGTTTTGAATATCGCAAGTTTTGTGATTGTTCGTGTTCACGAAATGATGACTGAACAGCGTGCTTTTCATCACAATATGCTTCTTCACTACATGGAAAAAGTTCCTGAAGCTAAACTTGGGATGACAAAAGAAGAAGTGGATCGCACTGTTTCTTCAATCTATGAATACCGCATCGATGCTACAAATATTTCTGAGTCTAACCGTGCAGCTCGAGACTGGTTAAACTACGGAATGAACTCTTTCTATATGACTGTTCGCTACGGGAATGGGCGCATCCAGGACTGGCGTGGTGGATTATCTGGTGTAGGTTTTTCTGAAATCAAAAAACTAAATTTTTCTTTCGCTGAAGTCACTGAGGCCAGTGTCCGTAAAATTTATCATCTACACATTAACGGATTTATGTTCAGCTCTAGGCCAGCTCTAGCTTTCGATTACGCAAATCCTAAGCGTGTAAAACGCAACCGAGCTCTTTTAAACCTCGCTGGAGTGGGCCTTGGCTTCATCCCAATGCCTGGTTGGTTAAAAGGTAGCGTTGATAGTTTCATCAAATCTTTCTATGTTGAACAAGTTCGCATGGAAGGGGCCCTTGTTGGTTTCTTCGAAGCTAAGGGTGATACGAAGATGATGAAGAGCATTTACGCACAAAGAAGCAATTTCTACATTGTTGAATAATTAAAATAAAAAAGGGCCGGATGATGAAAGTCATCCGGCCCTTTTTTTGTCTTTTTTTTAAAAATTACAGGATGAAATATTTAGAACGCTGAGATTGACTGCTGCATTGACTTCTCTTAAAGCGGCCATAATGCTCATAGATGGAGTATAGAACCCATTGTTTGTGGCTTTCCAGCCATCTTTGTCAGTGGAATTAAAATAGATGTAAAAAACTTTTCTAACTAGAGTCTCTGGATTTTCTGTTTTAAAGATCAAGGCCACATTTTTAACTACCGGGTAAGAGTAATCGGGACGAAGCAGAACTTTTACCAAAAATGCGTCCCCCTTTACATTTGTGACGGCCACAGCTTTTTTCACCACACAATCCAGTGCCATACGAGAGCGGTTCATTTCAAGCACTACATGATGGATGCTTTGAGCGAATGTTGATGCAGAGAAAATTGCGAGTGCAAGAAAAAAAGTTGTTTTCATTTTAGTGAAGTATTTTAAGAACTGAGGCAACGATTTCAACCACCGGAGCTTTCATCTTTTGCTTTCTGATGTGAGTTTGCTCAGGTGTTAAAGTTGTATTCAAAACACTCATTTTCGTTTTACTCGGCTGTGCCAAAGCTGAAAATGAAACAAGAGTAATTGTTATGAGTAGATACTTCATAGATTCCTTAAGGATTCTTTTTGATTGTTGAGACGGCCAGAATAGCAATTTGAATAGCAAAAAAACTACCTAAGAAGATTGCCCCACCTTCTGAGAAGCCATAACTATGTAGTCCTGAGGCCAAAATATAGTTCACTCCAAACCATGCCATCATCACACTCATAAAGGCTGCGGCCACAAGGGGCACAAATCTTTTAGGGGGAATCCATGAAGTATAGCGTCCGTGAAGGATTGCCATATAGATTAAAAGGACAATGAGAGACCAAGTTTCTTTTGGATCCCAGCCCCAAAATCTCCCCCAAGAATAATCGGCCCACACTCCGCCCAGGATTACCCCAGTGGCCAGGAGAACTACTCCACACTTAATTGCGGTGTAGGTGAGATCTGCTTGATAGCGATACTCTTCTGCCGAAACAGTGAAAAAACGTGAGCGGATGAGAAGGGCATTGGCCAAAACCCATGAGAGTGCCAAAGCAGCGTAAGAGAGAATAACTGTCGTCACGTGAGTTGAGAGCCAGAAATTATCTCGAAGAACAGGAACCAGAGGAGATATGTGGGGATCCAGCATGCCGTTAGCAAACCTCATCATCATTAAAGTCAAAACGTTAAAGGAGAGACCAGCAATCATGAAGGCATATTCTTTGCGAACAATGGTAATGATGCAGCTGAGGATCAGGCAACCTAGACCTGAGAACATTACCGTCTCGTACATATTAGTTACGGGAGCACGGTGAGAGATGATTATCCTCATCACCATTCCAGCGATCTGAAGGCCGATGGAGATAATTCCTAGGATTGTTCCAGGTGTTTTATTCTTGAGTCCGGCCAGAAGTAATATGGCCAATAAAGATGCGAACATCGCCCACAAAAAGAGATTTAATTTAAAGTAGGTGAGCTCTAAAAGATAGGCATCACCATTTAATTTTAAGTAGTCTTCTTTAGCTTGTTCAAAGAGAAACTTTACAGGGTTTTGCCCTGAGTTTTGGGCAGCTGCTACACGCTCTTGAGTTAAGAACTCAGTAACAGGAACAAACTCTATTTTCCCATTTTTGGTCATGGGGACTGACCAAGCTCTTCCTTCAACAATGGCCTGATAGGTTCCAATTCTTTGTGAAACTTTATTCAACTCTTTTTTATAACTAGTATTTTCTTTGAGTCCGGCAATTTCGGTTTCAATATCTGAAGTCTTACCTAAGACCTGAAGTACCGGGAGTGAAGTTTGGTTTTCAGACATACCTAAAAACTTTTTAACATCCACGTGATCAACTTTAATCAACACAGGAAGTTCAAGAGGCATACCAAAAGCTTTTAAGGAGAGTTTGCAGAAGGCTTCAGTGGCCGAGAGGTCTCCGATTTTAGAATCTCCTGTCATAAATTTCACAGTTTCAATGGAAAGAACATAAAGGGGCTTTTCCCTTCCTCCGGCCAAGGTTGGATATGTTTCTAATTCAGGTGTACAAAAATCAATTTGTGCAAAGGCTTGGTAAGAAAAAAGCACGAACAATAAAGAAAAATATTTAAGCACGGTTGGCCCCAGGTTTAGCTAAGTGTTTGCGGCGAAGAAAGTAATGCCAGATGGATCCCAATACCAGGAGCAACGAGCCTAGGTATTTCCAAAAGCGCCCAGGATCAAAGTTCACACTCAGAATACTTCCGTAAGGACCTTCCTGAGTTTGAAAATAAGATGCCTGATAAAAAGTGAAATTTTGATACTTAAGAGGATTGTTCATAAAGACATGGTATTTCTCAGAGCCCTCATTACCTTTAAATAAAGTTACAAAGCTCTCAAAACTAGCTGGAGTACTAGTCCCAGGATCAGTGTCCATCTTAAATTGATCTAATACTATTTCATAAGGGAGTGTGAGAGTTTTTTTACTGATCTGGAATGTGATACGCTCGCCATCGCGATTAAAAGCAATAGGCTCAGTTGATTTGACCCAAAAAACTTGTCCATTAATATCAACTTGAACGGCCTTCATTTCGCCCACTATGGTGCGCCCATTCTCTTGAACTGGTTTTACGTATTCAGGAATCATAGTGGGATATTGATCTTTATGGTAATCCAAAAGCTTAATCTTAAATCCCATCCAAGGAAGGGGGATCTCTCCCTTTGCAGGTATGGTTTTAGCTTCCCAAATTTTAGTGTTCTTGTCGTAAAAAGCAGCACTGTCTCCAAACAAAAAGAGGTGAGGACTTTTTTCAAAAAGTTTTTTACTGAAAATTCTAAATGGGGAAGCATCGTCGAGTTCTAGTTCAGCATTTAATGGAAGTGGAGAGAGCTCTGGCATGAAGGCCAGTTTCTGATCATGGAAGAGGATCTCAATTATCTCTTTTCCATTTTTGTGTTTCTTTCTTTTAAGCTCTGTTCCTGTAGGTGAGACGCAGCCATTGTCTTCACCGTTCCAGACAATCAGTCCTTCAGGATTTTGAGTGGCAAAACATTCTGAGAGACCTTCGGGCATGTAATGAACATTCAATAAACCAAGTGTGGTGGTGTTATTAAAATCAGAATTTGGATTAAGACTCAAAGTAATGAATTCACCAAAGTTGGCATTATAGAGACGATACCTAGCTGAAGACTGTCCTTTTTGAGCAATTTTTTCAGGAAGCCATTTTAGATTATCTTCAGCAAATGGAAGAAAGGTTTTGAGTTTTATTCCTTCATATTCAAGTTGCAAATCCCTTGGTCCAGACCGGAAAGGGAGATCCACACTGACTTCCTTGCCTTTAGAGGGGAATTGGATTTTTAGTTCATCTTCTGAGAGCTGAATCTGCCTGTTTGGTGAATTTGGTGCCAACGTTACAGTGCCATCTACGCCAGATTGATAAGTAATATAAGAGCCTATAAAAATGGTGATGAGGCCCGTGTGAATGGTATAAAAACCGTAAAGATGTTTTTTAGCTGGAAGACGAATAAGTGTGGCGAAGAGAATAGAGAGAAACATCCCAAACTGAATCATCATAAAAGGCAGGGATTTATAGATTAAGCGATTTGCATACTCGGCACCATGGTAGGATTCCATAAAAGTGCCGTAACCCAAGCTCGTTGCAAAGATAAGAATAATTACAACGGCAAACTTCAAATTTCCGAAGAAAAGTTCAACTTTCCGATAAGTGTGAATTATTGCTTCCATGAGGCGGCTAATTTCTCATGGGGATTGGTCTTTGTCACGAGTGTTGCTTAATAAAAGATACTGGTGATTAACCACAGAGCGCCAAA
>CAMDDI010000234.1 GCA_945890905.1 Bacteriovorax stolpii | reverse complement strand
TACCCGGGATTGTCACCGAGCTTTCGGCAATGTTTGTTGCGAGAATAATTTTGCGATTTTTTGCAGGAAGTAGGGTGGATTCCTGCTCTTCTTTAGAGAGATCACCGTGAAGAAAATGAACTTCTCCAAATTGAGAACCCAGAGCATTTTGAACGCGGATCATTTCACTCATTCCCGGCACAAAAACCAAAACGTCACCCTCGGTGGGGAGGGTCTCAAGACTTCTTTTAACTTTAAGTTCAAGAGTCTGATTTAAAATGCTGGGTTGATTAGGTAAGTAGTGAAGATCAATCTTAAATGGAGGAATTTCAATTTCAATGAGTTTAGGTTGGTGAAAAACTTCTAGGGCCCTAGTTTCTAAAGTGGCCGACATGAGTATAAGTTTTAATTCAGGTCTGATTTGCTGAAGGGAGCGCAGAGCTGCCAAGGCCACATCGGTTTCAATATGCCTTTCATGGAACTCATCTAGGATAACTGTGTTAATTCCAATCAACTGGGGATCGCCTATTAAGCGCTTTAAAAATGTTCCCTCAGTGTAAAAGATGAGTTTTGACTCCGGGGTGTATTTTTTATCGAATCGGAAATGGTAACCCACCTCTTGACCTAAATTCAGTCCTTCTTCGTCGGCTATTCGTTCAGCAGCAAGTTTTGCTGCGAGTCTTCGCGGCTCTAAAACCAGAACCTTTTGATCTGAATGAAGGGCAATTCTCCAAGGTAGACGAGTGGTTTTCCCTGATCCAGGAGAGGCCTTAATGAGGAGAGTCGAGTATTCTTGGGTGTCATTGGCAATCCCATCAAGGTAGGGATCTATGGGAAGTGGAATCTTGGTTTTTTGCTTTTTCATTTGAATTCCTCTCATCTTACCTCGATAATAGGTGAATTCCTAGGAGTACAGAATGTCAATTTGCCCATGCCGGTTAACGGATTCTTCGAATCAATTAACTTTCGAAAAATGTTGTCAGCCTTTCGTTGAGAAAAAGAAAAAAGCAGTGACTGCAGAGTCTTTAATGCGCTCACGCTATACCGCTTATGTGGTAAAAAACATCGACTACATCGACGAGACTCAAATCACTTTGGATAACGAAACTTTTGATAAAGCCGAAGCACTCAAATGGGCCGATAGCTCTGAGTGGATGGGCCTAGATATCAGAAAGACTACTAAAGGTGAACAAACAGATAACACAGGAACAGTAGAATTTGTTGCTCACTATAAAGATAAGGCCAGCGGCACTGAACTTCACCACCACGAAACTTCTTTGTTTCAGAAAAAAGATGGGGAATGGAAATTCAGAGAGGGTCAGATTCACGGTGCTCAACCCGTGAAGCGCTTAGAACCCAAAATCGGAAGAAACGATCCTTGTTCTTGCGGTTCAGGTAAAAAATATAAAAAATGTTGTGCCGCCTAGTGAAACAACTCCTTCTGGCCGAACTTATTAAGAGAGCAAAAGTTGAATTAGAACAGCTTGAAGGTGCTGCTAAGTCTCACCGTGATTTTGCTACTGATCAAGAATTCAAGGCGGAGAGTAAATATGATACTCGCGCCTTGGAAGCTTCTTACCTTGCCAGTGCTGAGGCCAAAAGAGTTGAAGAACTCAAACTTGAAATTCAAATATTAGAAGAAGTTGATGTAGATGCCTCTAAGAAATTAGGGGAGATCGGTATGGGTGCATTGGTTGAACTCTCTCATCAAAATCAGACCCGTCGCTATTTTTTAATTCCTACTGCTGGTGGAACTCTCATCAAAGTTGAAGATGAAGCGGTTTTAGTTGTCTCCGTTTTCTCTCCCATAGGAGACGCTCTCTTAGGACTCAAAAAAGGGGATGAGTTTGAAGTTGAAACTCCCAAAGAGACTCGTCACTATCAAGTCATTAACTATCTCTAACGTCCAAGATAGTTGTCATTATTTTTGACACTTTACCCTCGGAAGCCTCGCTAAATTGCTGTATTCATTTTGTAAAAAAATATAACTTCAAGCCTTGAGATTGAGTAACCGATAATAGCACTACGAGGTTATTATGAAAGTTCTCTTTCTTACATTCATGTTCTTATCTACTTCTGTATTTGCAGAGGTGGGCAATGATCATGTAGACATGATGCTTAATCAAATGGTCAAAGAAAATGTGATTTCGAAAACCGAAGCTGATCGTGCTAAAATCCGACTGAAATCTATGTCTAAAGATCAGTGGTCTCAAATTAATTCTAAAGCTGCTACTATAGCCTCTAGAATGCCTGCTTCAGAAAAAACTCCTGGGGATCTTCAGTCAGTTGATTTGGATGGAGCTCAATTTGAGCAGATCCAAAATGACATGAAGATGATTATTCCGCAACCCAAGCAATAATGTTAACCTCGGTCAATGTTCTCCATTGATCTTTCACCACTCAGAAATTATCCCAATTACCGCTGGCTCTACCTAGGTCAGATGATTTCATTTTTTGGAAGCATGATCACTTATGTGGCCATCCCTTTTCAAATGTATGAACTCACACATTCAACCGTTCATGTGGGAATGCTAGGAATTGTGCAACTTATCCCTTTAGTGATTTCTGGATTCTGGGGAGGAGCACTGGCAGATAGTTTTGATCGCCGCAAACTTGCAGCGATGACTGAAGTTGCTTCGGCCATGGGTAATATTCTGCTTCTGGCCTTCACAGTAAGTGGCTCACAGAATTTTTGGTTTCTTTATGCTCTTTCTGGTTTGATGGCGATCTTCAAAGGTCTTGAGCGACCGGCACTTGAAGCACTCACTCAACAATTGATTCAGAAAAAAGATATACCTAAAGTAAGTACCCTCCAGTCACTTAAAACTACTGGAGGAATGATTTTAGGTCCTGCCATTGGTGGAGTTCTTATAGCGAGCATCGGTCTTAAGGCCACTTATCTTGTAGATTTTTTTACCTATGTGGTGAGTATTTTTTGTCTGTGGAAGTTAAAAGATATTCCCGTACTCAAAGAAAGGCGCAAGGCCAGTCTTTCATCCATCACCGATGGGTTTCGATATGCCATGAAGCGCCCAGATTTGATGGGAACTTATGTAGTAGATATGGCCTCTATGACTTTTGCTTTCCCTAATCCTCTTTTTCCTGCACTAGCTGCTAGCTTAGGTGATACAGGAAAACTTGGTTGGCTTTATTCAGCTCCCGCGATTGGAGCATTCTTGGGATCGCTTACGAGTAGTTGGACCCATAAATATCTTCGTCATGGTAAAGGTATTACTATCGCTGCCCTTGGTTGGTGCGTGGGAATTTTCTTTTTTGGTTGGAGCACTTCTTTTTATTGGGGACTCTTCTTCTTAGGTGTGGCGGGCTGGGCCGACATGATTTCAGGAATTTTTCGGGCCACTATGTGGAATGAAACAATTCCGGAAGAGTATCGCGGAAGGCTCGCTAGTGTGGAGATGATTTCTTATTCTTCTGGACCACTTATGGGAAATACCTTTATGGGTTTTCTCTCTGATGCTCGAGGGCCCTCACAAGCCTTGATGATGGGGGGACTGATTGGCGGTGTATCAGTGGTGATATTAGGATTTGGGATTCGGTATTTTTGGCATTATAAGGCTTATAGAGAATAAAAAGAGGGAGCCGATTTGCTCCCTCATTTGTTTTAGGTTTGATTTATTTAATTACGACGCTCATTTCTGCGCTCGTCACGACGACGATCTTCCCGACGATCCGGATCTCTTTTTCTATCTTTTTCTTCTTGCTCAGCTCTATCACGCTCTCTTCCTTCTCTGTCTTCAACAATGTCAGCATATGTTTTGAAAGCAGGAATCATGACTGCGATACGGGGATCAATAACGGTGTCATCTGATACCGAAACATTCCAAGTATCCGCTAAGAAATTAATTGCTCCCCGGCGCATAGTCATGGCGGTTACTCCGGCCGGACTCTTAATTTCAAATTCAGTCGTAATGAATTCTTTTTTTACTGATGTGGCAACTAATCGCTCAGAAGCATCATAGATCTCATATCTTTTTGAGAAACTTAAAAAATTGCGAAAAACCATCTCTTTTACAAGGCCAATACGTGCTCCGTTACAGTCAGTGATTTCGAGGTTTTTACCCCAGCGGAAAATTTCTTGATGGGCCTGGGCCACGATTTCATTGCGGTCGTTTTTTAAAACAAATGAAGGAGAAAGACGGATCACACGTTGATCGATTGTTCCAAAATCACCTTCATCACCAAGAAGTCTAAAATCAGTGTCCATTGAAATGACTTTTTCTTTAATCTGATAGCTATCTGGTACATCGATAGTTGGACAGGCAAAAGCTGCTTGAGTCATGAGTACAGCAAATAGACCAATGAGTGAGCGTTTCATGGAATCGTCCTTCGTAAGATTTTCAGCATTATCTCAAACAATCGGATGGTTCATTAGGGGGCATGAAGAATTGATACAGAGGCGTATAAAAGATGGACAGCAGTTAACTAAGCATTATTCCTAGTATGGGTCGCCTACGTAGGTCCAAATGCGTTTTTTTACAAAGCCTGGTACTAAGAATTGAAGAAATCTCGCTACACCACGGACCTTGGCAAAGCTCTTCATGTCCCAAGGGTAGTGGGACAAAAGCACGCGGCTATCAAGTACTGTAAAAAAATAATCTAAGATAAAAGAGAGGATAACTAAATCATCCAATTGCCCGAAAAATGGAATCCAGTCAGGGATAAAGTCTACCGGAGAAATCACAAG
>CAMDDI010000233.1 GCA_945890905.1 Bacteriovorax stolpii | reverse complement strand
AACAAGGGGCTAGGCCTTCGCAAGAATAACTAAGAATGGAAGGCCTTCCTTCGCATTTCCAGTAATAAAGTCTTGGCGTGGCCTCAAAGACACCTAGAAGTGGAAAATCAAGAAGTCTGGAGTGAGTAAACTCTTGCTGATTTTTTTGAAATAAACTGGTGCACCCTGGAAGAAGAGCTTTGAGCTCAGGGTAGACCTGTCCATAATGTGCCGCAAATTCAAAGAGAGAGAGAAAACTAAAATAGCGAGTGGCCTCAATCCCTAATCCCTCAGCATAAGAATGAACGCATTCTTCAAAAAAACTCTGAGGTTTATTTTTTTTCTGAATAACTGTGCGGGCACGGCTGATGATATCTTGTCCGTGCCGCAGAAATTGATTGGTAGACAGCAGGCGGGTTACTCTTTCTTCGAGTTTTAAAAAAGAATTACGCTCGACCAGACCCAGTTGATAGAGATTTTCTTTGGGGTCACCCGAGAGTGTCACGATTTTTGTCTTCATTCATTAACCTACGTAATAGTGGACCATGTGCTTGAGGTGATTCGCAAAATCCAAATTGAAAGTGCGGTTCTGTAAATTCTCCAGCATATTTTCTTTGCAACGGATAAAAATTTTTACCTTTCCAGGTGGATTTCCATCACTCATATTTTTTAACTGATAAAATTTTGATAAAAAGCGAAAGTGCTGCTGATTAGTCAGCTTAAATGATTCTTCTCGCTTTATATTATTCCATAGAGTCCATGGATCATATCGACCTACTAAAACTGCAGCGAGGGTGAGGTAAATAAGTGTGTCAGACTCAAACCCATCACCAATTAAGACTAAATCTTCGGGGATACCTGTCATGAGTAAAATATTGACTAAATTATTGAGCTTATAAAAACCTTGGGCCTTAAGATCTTTTGTAGAGAGATCTCCTTCAAAGAAAGAGAAAATATTCCGGTAGTCTTTTAGAAAGATATTTCCGGTAAAAATTTGTCTTTGATAAAGCCAGTCGCGAATAGCATTTTCATAAAAGTGTGGAGAAGCCGACACAATAAAGGGTTGATACTCCTCCCGGATAAGATCAGTTACTAACTGAATTGAGCTCTCTACGGGGGGAAAGTAATGAATTGGGTTTCTTAAAGAGAGGTAGAGCTCTTTGAGGCTTGAGTAGCGGGTATCCACCAAAGTCTTATCAAAATCAGTAATAAGAATTTTTTTAGGACGCTTAATCTTAGTGGGTATGAAGCTGCCAATCATGAGCTCAAGTCCGGGCCTTGAGCGGGTCTCAAAGAGTTTGAGTTTCACCACTTTCTGGGCTTCAGGTTGTGGAATCTTAAAATTAAAATTTCCAAAACTATCCGAATCAAAACTGCGCACAATTGTTTCCTCATCGTCTCTAGTGAGGCCCAAAACTTTTAATCTAAATTCGTTACTAGAAAGGAGTCCTAAGTTTTGAATGGGTCGGGTAGGAACAATTTCTTTTAAATTTTGATTGATATCATCTAGAATTTCAAATTTTCCACCAGATGAGTATGTCATCGAAGCGCGAATATGGATGTATTCGTCAGATTCGATACCAGTAAAATGAACCAATTTGGGGCGCTTCATGATGCTTATTGTAACCTAAAGCCATGAGCTCTTAGAAGGAGAAATAAGCTTGGCTCAATGACACTTTTTTGTCAGAATAGGGGCATGTTAAAGATGACTCTCATCATAAAAGGTAAAGTTCAAAAAGTCGGATTCCGCTACAGCGTAGTGGACTTTGTTATGACTTCTAAACTTCCTCTGGTTGGTCATGTGCGTAATTTAGCGGATGGATCGGTAGAAGTGATCGCAGAAGGCGACATAGAGGCCCTCAAGGAGCTCAATCGCTTTTGTACCAAAGGGCCGCCTCGTGCAGAAGTCAGAGAGATCACTCAGGATCTGGTTCATATCAACAAACTAAATTTCTCGGAATTCTTTCTTCTCGCCGAATAGCTTAAGCCTTCTTAATAACGTAGGTCATGGTCCCATTTTCATAAGTCGATTTTAGGCTCTTCATATCTAAAATAGCATCCGTATTGATTCTTGAAGTAAAGCTTTCAACCTTACTCACTTTGCTCGAACCAAGTACGCTTTTATTTGTATCAGCGTAACGGCGGTTTAAACTCACGACGACTTCTTTTTGATTTAAAGTCACTGAAAGATCTTGCTTTGAGTGTTCAGGCACTTCAACTCTAACTTCCACTCGGTCAGGGAAGGTAGAGAGGATGGGCTTTAAGTCTGAAAACTTATAGAACGGATCATCAGAGCGCTTCACCATGGTGCTAATCTGGTCTGTCATGTCAGTTTTAACTTGAGAGACAACTTTCTTATGGCGCTCATCTAAGGATTTGAAGTTCTCAGAGTGAACCTTCATAGTGTCTTCATATTTTTTTAGTTCAGCTTGCTCTTGGGCCTTTAGGGACTGTTTGAAGAGTTTATCTTTTTTATCGATCTGAAATTTATGCTCATCACCCATTTTAGCAATATTTCTTTGCTGACTTAAATTGGTTGTGGCCCGCTCTCTTTTAAACTGTGCGTCCTGAGTATCTTTGATCCCTTTGTAATTTTCGGCGTCAAACTTAAAGCGGGTATTGAAATTCTGAGTTTGATCGTTAATTTTTTTAGTCTGCTGCCCTTTAACCACAGTGAATTCCTGATTTTTGGTCTGGTTCATGCGGTCAAGTTCACGTGTACCAGTGGTGTGAGCATCACGGGTTTTTTCATTAAAAGTTTGATTCATTTCTTCTAAAGATTCATTATGGCCCTCTTGAATGCGCTGGCGTTCAGAAGAGAGGCGACTGATCTGGGCTTCACGATCTTTTTTTATTCCGACTTTCAAACTTTCAAGTTCTTTCTCCGTGACCTGTTCAGTTTGCTGCTGATTGGTACGGAGCTCTTCGAGAACTTTTTCTTTCTTCTCAGTGGCAGCTAATACCTGGCGCTGATTATTGTCGTGAACATTCACAAGATCATTGGCATGGTTTTTCTTAATGTCATCTTTTACATTTTGATGATTGCGCTCAAGAGAGTTGAGTTCTTTAGTTTGCGCTTTTTTAGTATTTTCCATCTGACGTGTATTGGATTTTGCAGCATCGCTAACAGCACTCATTTGATCGCCGCCTCTTTGTCATAAGGGTGATCACAAACCGCCATACGACGGCCAGTATATCCGGGGCAAATCCAGGTGCGCAGAAGGTCAACTGTGATCATACTGCCACCGTGATAGCTCTTATACATTTGTGGATTGAGGGTTGAGACAATGTACTGAGCTTTCGCACCAGTTGTAACAGCATAGGGATCGTGACTCTTCACCAAATACTGAAAAGCACGGTATTCAGCAAATGCTGAAGTACTTATGCCTAAAAGTAGTAGTGGAAGAGCTTTAATCATTTAGTGAAGTTCTCGCATTTTATCTAAAGCTCGGTATTCAACCATCTTCATGAAAGAGACGACGAAGTCATTTCTCTCGTCACTTTTTAAGGCCTGAATGGCGGTTTTTTTACGTTCAATTGAGTGGTGTCGTTCAATTGATTTGTAAACGCGATGAACTGTTTCAGCAGCACGAGAAAAAGACATCTTACGAGTGATCTCTCCGTCAGCGAATGATTCATGAATCCAATCTTGATAAAATAACGGAAAGTAACCGGAGCTTCCTGCCTCGATTAACTGATCCAAACCTTGTGCTTCCTGCAGCTTGCGCATAAAACTCCTTTTTCTCTCTCCTATCTTATCTCCAGAGTGGTAAGATGGTTGAGAGGGTAGGTTTTGCCAGGAGGAAAAATTGGACACAAAAGATGATTTTTATCTTCCAGAAGAAGATATTGAGTGGATTGGATTAAAGAAATCCCAATACTTGTCAAAACTGATCCAGCTTATGAAGCCAAATGACTTTGGTTTTGAGGAATTCCATCAATTCGATGGGCAAGTTCCTCAGACTATCGAGAATCCCGACAAATCTTATCATGATGAAGATGATGGCAAAGAGATCCGAACCTACGTGCGCACTTACGATAAAAGTGGGGCCTATCATCAAGTGGTGGTGGGAGTTGTGATTGCGGATGAGAAATCAAAAACCGAAGTCTACATTCCAGTACTTTTTTTTGTCACAAGAGATGATGAAGTAGTGAAAGCTTTCAGTACAGGTGAGGTTATGAGCCGGCCTATACTGAATTGATTAAGTTGTTCGCAGCTAAGTGAGGATAACTTTTTCCATTTTGAGTCTTTTTAAGGCACCCTTTTTTTAACGCCTCCTCTTCGTATTTCTAAAGTCTCAATCATTTAGAGTCTTTCTTCCTGGCCTATTTCTTGGATGAACTTTTGGGTATGTCCAAAACCTCTGATCAATTGCAATTGATCCCACCTTATTGCCCCAATTCTCGCTGCTTGTTTCATTTGGGAACAAACTCCAAATTCTATGTCAAAAATGGTTTTGCCTTAACAGACAAGCCACCCTTTAAAAATCAGCGCTTCAAATGTCGAGAATGTGGCATTCAGTTTTCAGAGAATACTTTTGATCTAGACTTTCGGAAACGAGTGTCTAGTTTGTCTGAACAAGTCTTGCAATATTCGATGAATGGGATGAGTAACAACTCGATCGCGCGGTTACTAAAAGTTGCAGAAGGAACTGTGCGAGATAGGCTCAAAGAGATGGCGCGACAGTCACTCTTTTTTGAAAAAGAAAAC
>CAMDDI010000232.1 GCA_945890905.1 Bacteriovorax stolpii | reverse complement strand
GTAGCTAAGGATAATACTTTTGAAAGTCGGTCAGAAGAAATAACCACTGATTTTAAAAGAGTTGAACATGAGCATTTCGTTTTCAGAAACGAAGTAGCCCGTGATAGAAACAGTTTTTTCTTTAGGGCAAAAAACAGCGAAAATCTTTATGGCCTAGGTGATAACTACTATAAAGACTTCAAGGCTGGGTATAAGCATTTTTCTTTTACTCATCTGGGTGCTGCCGAGGCTCAAAAGCAAACTATCGTAGGAGTTGCTTCACTTATCTACTATTTTGAAAATGTAAAAATCCTCATTATTACAAGCAAAATGGAAAATACGTTTTATAAAACTTTTAAAAATGATGAGTGTAAAACTCAGGCAGAGATTTCAGTTTACCCAGAATTTAAATTTGATCTCTACACTCATGAGGGCATTAGTTACCTTGAAGTGGAAGAAATTGCCGACAAGTCTAGAGCGCATAAATTGAAAGGTATTGAATTCCTCTTTAGACAAATCACCCAAGATTTTGATGTTGTTCTCTACGACCTTCCGGCCGTGAGTGTGTGTAAGGAAAAATATGATACTTATTTCCCACTTTTACAACTCATACAAAATGTTACATTTATTGTAAGCCTTCAGAGAGACAAGTTTGTCGATCTGAACGGTTTGAAAAGTTATTTTATGAATTACAAAATAAAGCTTAAGGGTTGTGTTGTGGAAAAGGTTAACGGGAAAGGGGAAACAGATGACCGCTAAAGCACACGTTCTTAACGACATTCAGAAGAACACTGAAGAGAAAGCACAAGCTACGAAGCAGCGTAATTTGAATTTAGTTACGACCAAAAAGAACACTCCTTCAAACTTCTTCTATAGAGTTAGTGATCTAGCTCAACTGTCTAAAATCGGCTCTTCATATCTCGAAGATTTTAAAAACGGAATAAAGAGCTTCGCGATCACATCAACAAATTACAAAGCTTCTCAGCAAAGAACAGTTCTGGCCTTGGCCAGCTACTTTGATCATATGTTTGATATGAAAATTCTTATCATCTCGGATTCACCTGATAAAGGTGTGTTTGAAGAAGTTATGTCAGCTAAGAAAGTTGAAATGACTACGATTCATGGGACAAATAAGAAGCTTGAAGTAAATCATTTCTACCATCACTTTGATCTTGTTGATCTCAATAAGTTAATAGGGTTGACTCTTACGGATAAGCCTAGCTTTGATTTTGAAGTGATCATGGATAATGTTCTAAAAAGTTATGACATTGTTTTTTGGGACACTCCAATCATCAATACTCACAAGAACAATTCACGCATCTTCTCTCACGCTATGAGTTACTTCGAATCTCTCACCATAATCGTTTCTCCGATGGTCTCTAAGGCCACAGATGTTAATGAGATAAAAGCTCATTTTCAAAGCTTTGGGGTTAATGTGAAGGGCGTTTTATTTGACGTCCCTGAAACTGTCAAAGAGGAAAAAGTAAAAAGGTGGGCGAATTTAGAATGAAAAAGCTAAATGCGCTTTTACATGACGTGACTATTGTCAACTTCAGCTTGATTGCGAAGATGGTAGTCAGATACCGCAAGGTTTCACTTGTGGCAGTCGTAGCTGTATTTTCTATTATTCCTTATCTTTACTTCACTCAAGTTGTCATTCAGCAGAAGCAAGTATTTTTTAAAGTTAATTCACAAACAGGTGAAGCTAACAGCAATTCTTTGACTAATATTCTCGATTCAGGCACGCAGTTTTTGAAAAAACCTGAGATCATGGCCGTTGTTAATACTTATGATTTTAAAACAATCATGGCCCAACATCTTGTTTCATCACCTGATTTCAAAAAATACGACTTTAATAGCACCGCACAGAATGTTGGTGGAGTGAGTTCGGCACTTGAATCTTGCAGTGACGATAATTGCAAAGTGAATGTCCTTCGTGACACCATTCCAGGGATGTTTTCACTAGATTCAGAACTTGGTACTGACAGATTCTCTTTAGTTATTACAACTCGCTCAGCTAAAACGACTATGGCAATTCTTGGAAGTTTTCAAGTGGCCTTGGATAAAGTACGACTTCAAAATGCTATTTCTTCCATCGAAGATCAGATAAAGCAAATTCAAGAACTAATTACGAAGAGCAGAACAGAATTAGAAAATACTAGCGGATTTGTTAAAGTGGCCGAAAGTGAGTCATTGGATGCTTCTATCTATCAGCACAAAGATAAAATCAAAAATCTTATTGACCGTCTGAACCGTGAAAGCGATCAACAGAGTTTTCAACAGATTCGTCTTAAAGAAAGTAACCTGACTGCAAATTCTAATATCGATAGCGATGAGAAGCTTGGATACGAGAAATTTTCAAAAACAAATCGTCGCATTGAAGAATTAAGACAGAATATTGGTGCTCTGAATTCAACCCCTCCTGCCAATAGAACACCTTCAGATGAAAGAGTTCTCGCGGAGTTAAAAGTTGAATTGAAAAAGAACGAATCAGAACTTCGTAAGATGGGCGATCTTAAACGCAATATTGCTTATGAAGATTCATTTATCAACACTCAGATCAATAACCAGAGTAGCTTTGCCTTTGACTATAAAGTCTCAAGTGCTAAAGTGAAGAGCCTTCAAAAAGAATATGATAGATCCAAAAAAGAATTGGATCAGTTATTCGAATTGAAAGCCAAAATGGATAATGAACTTCTCGCTTTGAAACCAGATCTTGAATACCTAAAACTTCTTGAAAGTAAGTTTGTTGCTTTAAAGATGAAGAAGTCTGCCATTACTTCTGATGTTTACTTTGATCATTACGGTCCAGACGTCATGTCTTTCAAGAGAAGCTCTCTTATTCAAATCAGTGCATTCTCAATCTTATTTATCGCTTTCTTCCTGTTTATTGCACTTATCGTCGTGTACCTAAGAGATGACAGAATTTATGATGAATTTGAAATCGAGAAGTGTTGTGATGATCTTCAGATTATCGGCGAAGTTCCTCACTTCGACTAAGACGACTTTTTACAAATATCACTAATGCTAAAATTATTGGATAGGCCAGAGTCGCGACAAAGTCACAGAAATGCTCTTTCATGGTGTTATTCAAAACATAGGAGTCATGAATCTCCTTGATAAGTTCTAATGAGAAAATAATCAAAAAGATATATCGCAGTTTGAAAGCGCACTTTCTCAAAAATATTGTAAGAATCATTCCCACTAAAAAATGAAGAGTTTTATCCAAGGGTAGGAATCCCAAGATCTGATAACTAGAGATGAATCTTTGAATGTGAGTGGGAAATAACATATGTATTAAAGATATAGTTGACGGTGCTTGTCGGTCAATTCAATTCCCAACCATTTTGTTTATTTATTTAAATTCATACGGTAATATTTCCCCATGAAAACAACCATCTCTAGAAACATCTTGTCGATCTCTCTTGTTATGTCTTTTTTTATGCCAACCCTCACCTGGGCCGCAGTCAAAGAAGAAGAAAGCAAAGCTCCTACCATAGAGTTACAAGATTTGGCCCTCCCGACAGATGTTAAGGATCTTGGTAAACAATCTGGCTCTGTTTATTATTCTCAGACCAGCAAGAACAAGACTCTAATGCCAGTTCATTTTTGGGGTGAAGTCGGAAAGCCTGGATTACATTTCATTCCCTTAGATACTAAGCTTGTTAAAGGTCTCTCTTTTGCTGGTGGTGGAAGTAGTACTGCTAACTTGGAAGATGTGCGTGTAAACCGCGTTGTGAAAGGGGATATTGTCCGCCGTGAATTTGATCTGGATGAAGGTGGAGATATTAATGCTCACGAATTTACGCTTGAGCCAGGTGATACTGTCTTCATTGAAAAAGACCGTACCTTTGAGCGACGCACTTTCATCATCAGTCTTGTTACACTTGCCGCGACCATAATCTCGACTGTCCTCATTGTGAAACGTATTGAGGAAATTAACAGAACTAATAAGTGAAAATTCTCCAACTCTCAAAGTACTATCCTCCAACTCATGGCGGCTTAGAGCAAGTCGCTGAGTTTTTTAGCCGAACATTTATTGATCTTGGATATTCAGTAGATATTGTTTCTCTCGGAAATAAGAAAGATTTCTATCATGGTCTTTACGGCGAGAATGTCTATCAGGCGCGGGAAGATATCAAGCTGGGCTCTTCGCCTCTTTCCATAGGTTATTATCAGCATGTTAAACACCTGATCGAAAAAGAAGCTCCGCAATTTTTACTCGTCCATCTGCCAAATCCTTTTGCTCATGAAGTCATCAAGCATTTCTTTTCCTTCTTTAAGGAAAAAAAAATCAAGATTTTGGGAATCTATCACAGCGATATCATTAATCAGGTAGTTCTCAGGGATGCTTATAATCTATATTTTTCAAACCATCTTCATGTGTACGAATACTTTATATGCTCCAGTAGGAATTTAAAGAATTCTTCTTCGATACTCTCGAAACTCAGCGATGATAAGGTAAAGGTGATTCCGTTTTGTGTTGAACATTCTTTTATGGCCAAGTCACAAAATCGAAATTCTCAGTTTAATGGAAAGTTTCTCACCATTGGTCGGATGGTACCGTACAAGGGCTATGAGTTCCTTATTCAAGCATTTAAGAATCTTCCCTATACACTTACAGTTGTGGGTAATGGACCTCTAAAAGACAAGCTCAAGGCGATGGCGAGTCCTAATGTTCATTTCGCAGGTCAAATTACCGAAGAAGAGAAATTTAATCTTCTCACCAGTCACG
>CAMDDI010000231.1 GCA_945890905.1 Bacteriovorax stolpii | reverse complement strand
AGACTTGATTTACGAAATGCCACTGTTACCCCATCAGAAGGTGCTCAGAACGCTGTGATTACTCAGAACGGAAGAACTTGTACTGTACGCAGAACTGTTCTTTATAATTCTGCTGGTAAACTTAAATCTCAAAGTGATGAAGAACTCATGGGTGTTATCAACTCAAATTGTAATTCTCGGTTTAATCTTCAATAGCAATTATTCTTTTTCAATGATGAGTCTGGCCCCTCGCCGAAAGGTGAGGTAGGTCCAGGCCCATTGAAAGAGAACAAAAATTCGGTTCTTAAATCCAATCAAATAATAGATGTGAATTAATAGCCATCCCATCCAGGCGATGAAGCCACTCATTTCTAATCCTCTAAACATCGCCACGGCCCGAGATCTTCCTATGGTGGCCATTTGGCCTTTATCCACATAGGGAAAAAAGGTTGGAAGGGATTTGCCAAGGGATTTACGATGGATGAAGTTGGCCACAAAGCGGCCTTGTTGCATGGCCACTGGAGCAAGACCTGGCAGTGGAGTTTTATCAGGTCCCCACTCGTAGTGGGCCTGATCTCCTATTACAAAGATATCTGAATGTTGAGGCAAGCTCAAAGTTCGAGTGACCATAACTCTTCCCTGCCGATCTAGTTCAGTTTCGAGTTTTTTATTCAAAGGATTCGCTGCTACACCAGCGGCCCATAAAATCGTAGTTGAAGGAATAAATTCTCCAGCAACTGTAATTCCAGTTTCATCGATATGAGAAACCATTGAGTTCAAACGGACTTCAACCCCTAATTGCGCTAATTCTTTCATGGCCTCACTTGAAAGTGCTTCAGACATGGAAGGTAGAATTCTTTTTCCTGCTTCGACTAAAATAATTTTAGTCTGATGAGTTTTTATGTTTTCAAAGTCTTTTTGAATACTAAAACGCGTAATCTCACCTAAACTTCCTGCAAGCTCAACCCCGGTTGGTCCGCCTCCTACTACCACAAAAGTAAGGTAGGGTTCGCGCTTGATTGGATCTGTTTCTCTTTCGGCCTTTTCAAATGCCAGGAATACACGTTTTCTGATCTCTATTGCCTGGGTAATGGTTTTTAATCCAGGTGCAAATGGTTCCCATTGAGGAGAACTGAAATAAGTGTAGGTAGATCCACAAGCAAGAATGAGATAATCAAAATCAATCTGATTAGTTTCAGTGCGGATCCATTTCTGATCTTTATTTATTTCCAGCACTTCTCCTAAAAGAATCTGAACATTGGGATATCTGCCCAGTAGAGCTCGCAAGGGATAAGCAATTTCAGCCGGAGAGAGTCCTGCCATGGCCACTTGATATAGGAGAGGTTGGAAAAGATGATAATTTCTTTTATCAATTAAAGTCACGCGAACATCTTTTCGCGCTAAAACTTTGGCCGCTGAAAGCCCTCCAAATCCACCACCAATAATGACAATGTGAGACTTTTTCATTCTGGAAGATTAACAGCAATTATTGAAAGAGCGAAGGATTTCCCAAGCCTACGCGGAGCACTTCAGGTGATCCAGAGGTAAAATCCACAATTGTGGTGGAACCTAAAAATTCGTACTCACCTGGATCGATGATGAGATTAATTAAATTGCTAAATTGATCTTCAATCAAAGCACTATAAATTGGCATTGCTTCATCATGATCTTCAAACATGTCATAGGATAAATGAGTCGTGATCAATACATCACCGTGAGACTCAAGAATCTTTTGACAAAGTTTTCTTGGGGGAAATCTTATTCCCACTTGATGATCAGTCTTTGATGCCTTTAAGAATTTATTTATTTTTTTGTGAGATTCAAAAATAAAAGTATAAGAACCAGGTATTACCTTTTTAAGAAGTCTGAAAGCCGAATCATCTATGAGAGCAATTTCCATGGCCTTCTGAAAGCCTGGACACATGACCGTAAAGTGCTTTGAATTCTCAATGTGCCGAAGAGCATAGAGTTTATCTACGGCCTTCTGTTGATAGGGATCAACCACCGCCACCCAATTAGTTTCTGTTGGAAACGCTACAACTCCACCAGCTTTTAAAATCTGGGAGGCCCGGGTCAGGATTCGATCATCAGGATTATGTTCAACAACGTATTCAATCATAAATTGAGGGTAATAAAAAAAGCCTTCCAGAGGAAGGCTTTTGAGAAAAATTGATGTAAGAAAAAGCTTAGTGGCCTGCTACAGTCATTTCACGACCGAGAGATTTAGAGCGTCTTTCAAAGAAATTTTGGTTTTCTTCTCTTTCCGACTCTTCTTTACAAAGTATACACATTTCAGAAGTAGGGCGGGCAATTAAGCGTTGGAAAGTGATAGGATCACCACAGTCATCGCACATGCCGTACTGTTCAGTTTCTACTTTGCTCAAAGTCTTCACAATTTTCTTGTAATAAAGACTCTCGCGATTTGAGAAACGCATATCTGCAGCAAGAAGAATATTGTCGTTTGCCGAATCTACTTCGTCTTTTGCACCAGTGATTGAATTCATTTCATACTCATGCTTTTTGAGCTGAAAATTAGTTCTAATGCGCTCTGCTTCACTTAAAAGCTTATCCTTCAACGCGGTGATTTGTTTGTCGGACAAGTGACTGTTTAGTCGAACTGACATCCTTAGTTCTCCTTGTTACAGGGCAGCTGAATTTCTTCATCTGCTTAGTGTGTTTTGGTATTGAAAATTAAAACAGGGGCAAAGAAATTTGCCAATGTCGAAAAATTGACAAAGACCTGTTTTAGCTAACATTTGATTACAAGATTGAAAGCGGGTGTAAGGAACTCACGCATTCTGAACAGAAACTAGGTAGATGGAGTTTATTCAGCAATGACAATAAGTTCCGAAAACGACGTATTTTTGACACTCGAAAATTGATTTTCAAATCAATCCCCAAAATCTTCGATACTCTTCTGACTCTTGGTCTGACTATAATAAGTCATAATCCATATGAGGTAAAGGCCAAATGACTATTCCATTTCATCCATTAATTTCTCATTTCCCTATAGCACTTGCCTTCATTATTCCACTCCTCTCTATTACCTTCGCGCTTCTCATTAAGAGTGGAAAAATGCTCTCTCAAACATGGCTTATCATCATTGCTTTGAATCTCACCACGGTCACGATGGGATACGTGGCAATCAAATCTGGAGTCGCTGAAGAAGCGGCCATGGAAAAAGTTTTAGAAAAAAAATTACTCCAGACTCACGAATCCACAGCGGAAGTATTTGTTGGATTAATAGTTATCAGTACTCTTCTTTCTTTATCTGCTTTTTTTCTTAAAGATCATTTTCAATTTGCAGTTCAAATGTGTTCGGCAGGTTTGGGTCTGGTAGGGATTTACTTTGCTTATCAGACTGCCATTTTAGGTGGTGAACTTGTATATAAGTATGGAGCTGCCACGGCTTACGTCCAATATAACAGGCCCCAAGATGATCAAGCTTTGCTCCCTGTTTCAGGAGTGCCAGCTGAGGCCAATGAGAGCTTAAAAACCGATGAAAATGATTACGGCAATGCTGATGATAATAATGAATTAGAACAAGATGATGATGAAAAGCAGGAAGATTAATTATCTCTTGAGAAGATCGTTAACCGTATCGTTGAATTCGCGCTTCCACTTTTCAAAGAATTCCCCTGTACCTGGCCCTGTAAAACCCGCATGAACTTTAACTACTTCATGCTTGCGGTTCAAAAATACCGTAGTAGGAAAAGAAATAAAGTTTTTTAAGGTTGGTATTTTATCCATTGGTTTATCTTCGCTAGAAACCCCAGCTAGGAGTAAAGGATAAGGAATATTTTTTGATTTCTGAACTTTAGCAAGTTGAATTTTTGCACCTGCATGATCAAGGGCACGCTCAAAGGATAGTGCAATAACATCTATGCCGCGCTTATGGTTAATTCTGTACCAAGGAATAAGAAAATTTAACTCATCCATACAGTTAGGACACCATGAACCAAAAAATTGAACAATGACTGGACGGTGCTTAAATTTGGCATCTGATAAAGAAACATTTTTTCCGTTCAGATCAGGAAAAGTAAAATCAAATTTTTCTAATTGAGTTTGAGCATAGGCATCAGGGATATCGGCATTATTATTTTTTTGCCCTTCAATTTGGACTTTGTAGTTAGTGAGAAGCGATCCAGTTAAAGAATCTTTTTTGACTTTTCCTTTGAAAATATAGAAAAATACTCCATCAAAGCTAGCGGCTTCAAAATCTTGTCCTGAAACATAACCTTCAAAATAGCGGTAATCACCTGTTGGAGTCAGAATACTTCCCGTCAGACTTGTACCTTTTTGTTCAAAGACAACTACACCAGGGTTGGTTTTATCATCTTCATCAATCATATTGACTGCAAAGCGGCCTGAGATATTTTGGACTGGCTCAATGGTTGCTCCATCAAAGCGGGGCTTTTTGGTAAAATGACCAGAAAGTGGAGTTTTTACGATGGGATTTTTGTTATGACGTACCAAAAATCCATTCACTAATTCTGAGGATTCAGCTGTCAATTCCAGAGTCACAGGATAGGTTTGAAGGGCAATAGAGATGCTATTCCCTTTAACAATAATGTCTTTGAGTTTAATTTGTTCTTTACCGTTGAGGACCGTGGCCTCGAGTTTTTTACCTCTCCAATTGAGTTCCATGATGAATGGCACGTTAGCGTTGGTGGTTTTAAGTTCAAACCTCCACGGCCCAGCGTTTAATTTATGCACTTTATCTTTGGCAAAGGCCCCAAAACTCATAGAAATGAGGCCGATCATCATTAAAGAACAAATATTTCTCATC
>CAMDDI010000230.1 GCA_945890905.1 Bacteriovorax stolpii | reverse complement strand
AGGCAGGCTTGCATTTTTTTATGGGTAAGCTATTCTCCCTGGTATCTGAACCATAGGGGAACTATGAGATTTTTACCTGCATTGTTATTAACTGTATTGAGCTTGGGATCTGCCCAGGCAGCTCGTAATAATCCTTATTGTGGTTTGTTTAACAGTATTCAATCTACTATCAGACAGATTGATGGCCAAGGGGTTGACCGCATTCTTCCTCACGCTGATTGGTTGGAAAACGTTTATCGCCGCCGTGATCAAACAACTCAGATCATGGTTGTAGGTAGGACGGTGGTTCTGGTGGCCATACAAAGATTGAGTTGGGTGAGTTATGTGTTTACTCCCTCTCGCGCCGAAGATGGATCTTTCACAGCTTATTACATTCGAAGCCCACAAAATTTTGCGAAATTTTTAGAACTCAGTCCTAGAACTGCTTGCCAATATTTATCTGCTCCAGATCGTCAGGCCGAAATCTTGAGATCATATACTGTTCAAGTTTATGATACTCTCGAAGCAGCTAAATAGCAGAATTATCCTTTCCATTCCCATCCTGAAAAACTTTTCTCATCTTTTGTAATACCGCTCTTAGTTTCATAAATACTCCTTCTTCATAGACACTCATTATTGAGAGCACAAACGATGTCGGCCTCATCTGAAAAGTATCGGGCCCTTGGGACATTCTGCTCTGAAGAGGCTGCCCTTGGCGTTGAGTCATTGACTCCCCTGCAAGGTGAAGTAAGTCCAAATATTCTAGACAGGCCGAATCGTAGTAAGGGAAGATGTTGATACCGACGGGTTCCACTTGAGTTGAACGGATGCATGATGCAGAAGTTGATTGAAGTTCCTTGGTACACAAACACTATTTCGAGAGGAAGTTCATGAGACTTAATAGGCTCATCATTCAGGGTTTTAAATCCTTCAAAGACAAGACAGTCATTCATTTTGATCAAGGGATCACAGGGATCGTGGGGCCAAACGGTTGTGGTAAATCCAACATCGTGGACGCACTTTTCTGGGTCATGGGTGAGCAATCGGCCAAGCACCTACGTGGTACGAGCATGAAAGATCTCATCTTTGCTGGATCTTCAAAATATACTCCAGCTTCTTTTGCTGAAGTAACTCTGGTCCTTGATAACGTGAATGGGAAACATATTCACATCAATGGTGCCGTTGCGAAACCGACAGAAATCCAACTTACTCGTAAGCTTTACCGTAATGGTGAAACAGAATACAGAATTAATGGAGAGCCTGCCCGCTTAAAAGATATTCATGAAGTGTTCATGGATACAGGTGCAGGAGCAAAGTCGTATTCAATTATTGCTCAAGGGGAAATCAACAAACTCGTTCAGGCCAAACCTGAAGAGCGCCGAGTGATGATTGAAGAAGTGGCAGGCATCACAAAATTCAAGCTCCGTAAGCGCGAGTCTTTGAAAAAGATCGAACAGACTGAAGCGAACCTCATTCGTTTGGAAGATCTGCAAAATGAAATCTATAAAAATTTGAAAAATTTAGAGCGCCAAGCTGAGAAGGCCGAAAAGGCCAGAACTCTTCGTGAGCGTATTACTAAGTATGAACTCATTGTTGAGTCTCATCGCGAAAACGACTATCTCCAAGATTATGTAAACGCCAATTCACTCTTGCTCAGCCGCGAAGAAGAGCATCAAAACCTCACTCTTCGTAAGTCTCAGATTGATCTTCTTTTAGAAGATGAGAAAATCCAGAAGACCGACATGGTGGAGAAAATTGATGTGGCCCAGGATGATTTCAATGATCATTCCCGTGAGCTAGCTGCTTCGGAAGAAAAAGTGAAGCATCTTAAAAAATCCCTCATCGATAAAGAAAAACATATTGACCGGGCCACTCGCGAGAATGAAGAGCTCCGTCTTGATATTGAAAAGCGCACGGAGAGACTTGAAAATCTTCAATCGCAACTCACCGAACTTGAATCAAATAACTATGAGCAACTAGATTTCTCTTCGATTGAAGAGAAAGTGGAACTTCTCAAAGGTCAGATGTATGACTTAGAAGAAGAGCTCACCGACAAGAGACGCTCGCTTAACGATGCTAAAGAAAAATTTCATGCTCTTGATAATGAAGCATTTAAAAATTCTTCGAAACTCGAAGAGTACTCTCGCTTACTTCAAGACTTAACTCTTGAAATTGAAACTCTCGAGAAGAGTACATCAAACTTCACAGATGACTTGATGCGTGACCGTGCGACAGTGAAATCTTCAGAAGGCAAGGTTGAGAGCCTTAAGGCACTCATGCCTATGCTTAAAGTGGCAGTGGATGAACTTCAAGTTTCGCTCAAAGCAAGTGATGTTGAGTTTAGAGACCTCTCACGTGAAGTGATTCAACTTGAATCAAAAAGAAATTCTCTCATTGAGATCAATAATTCAGCTGAAGGCCGCCTCTCTGGAGCCATCAAGTTAGTTCAAAAAGTGAATGACGGGACTTTAGAAGTATTAGGAAAACTCATCGAATGCGATCCTGATTACGCTGTGGCGGTTGAGCAACTCATTGGAGAGTCACTGGATGCGGTGATGTCCACTGCAGGTAAAGAAGTCTTCGGTCAACTCATGACTGATTTTGATTCTACAGTTGATCTCTTATGGCCAACAGATGCCACCATCTCTGCTGAATCTATCGGACGCCTTGAGACTCAAGGTTGTCAGAATATGAAGGCCTTGTCGGAAATTGTTAAAATTAATAACCCAGAATATGCGGCCAAGCTTTCGAAAATATTAAATGGATTTTTTGTTGTAGAAAATTTGACTTCGGAGCTCGCTTCAAAAATTAATCCAGAGATTCAATTTAAAGGCCTTGTTTCCAAGGATGGAAAAGTTCTGATTAAGAAAATCGGAAACTCGGTTCTTTATGGTGTACGTGGAGACACCCAGTCTGAATCTCAAGGGATTGTACAAAGAAACAACCTCATTCAAGTGATGGGGGTTGAGCTGGAAGCTAAGCAAGCGAGTCTTCTCACTTTGGAAGAGAAGATTAAAGAGCTCGAAATCTCTTTGACTGAAAAGCGTACAACTCTAGAGAACACCACTCGTGAGTTTAACGACATCAATACAACTTACGTGGCAACTAAAGCCGCACTTGAATCGAAAGAATCTAACCAGTCTTCAAATTCTTCGCGCTTGCAAATTTTGCAAAACCGCAAGACAGAAATTTCTGGAAGCCGCTTGAGCCTTCTAGAAACTGATGAATCCATCATCAACCATAAAGAAGAGTCTGAGCAGTTAGTGAAAGATCTCTCAAGTGATGTGGCCGATCTTGAATCCCGCTTCCAAGAATTGAAAATCAATTTTGAGAACGAGCGCGATGATATGATGGAGCTCAAAGTTAAAGCTCAGTCTTATCAGCAGCATCTCACATCCCTTAAATCTCAAGTGGAAGATGTGACAGTTCAAATTGACCGTTACTTAGAAAAACAACAGACTAATACTGATCACTTAGAGACTTACCATTCAGAGATTGAATCAGTTCAAACTGAAATAGAAACAGTTGAAGCTTCTAACCGTGATCAAGCGGATGTTCTTTCTGAAAAAGAAATGTATTTGAATCTTCTGAAAGATCAGATCGCTCAGGTCATGCTTTCAATGCAAGAAAAAGAAACTGAACTCAAAGATATTCATACTCGCATGAATAAAATTGAAAAAGAAAATGTTGAACTTGAACTCAAAACTCAACAGATTATTCTCGAAGAAGAAATTCTTGTTAAAGACATCTTCGAGCGCTACAAGATCGATCTGCGTTCTGTGATTATGAAACATCAAGAAATCACTTCAGATAAAATTACTGATCTCAAAGATGTTTCAAGCATGTTCATGATGGAAACTGAAGAAGGCACTCGAGAAATTCAAGCCGTAGATTATGAATTTGAAAGACGCTTCCCGGGCCAAGTCAAAGAGGCCAAAGAGAAATTCAAAGAGTACAAAACTGAGTTTAACCGATTAGGTGAGATCAACTGGCAGGCCATTGAAGATTACGATCGTCAGAAACTTCGCTATGATTTCTTAAAATCTCAGGAAGAAGAGCTTAAGAAATCTCTCACGGATCTTCAGACCGCCATTATGCATATTGATGAAAAATCAAAAGAGCGCTTCAAAGAAGCCTTTAATGAAGTGAACGAGCGCTTCTCGAAAGTCTTCCCGATTATCTTTGGTGGAGGGGAAGCTAAACTTGAAGTGACCGGGGACTTAGATTCAATTGATTGCGGTGTGGATATTATTGCGAAACCTCCTGGCAAGAAAATGCAATCTATCACCCTTATGTCCGGTGGTGAGAAAGCCATGACGGCCGTATCTTTGATTTTCTCCATCTTCCTTGTGAAGCCATCTCCTTTCTGTCTTCTGGATGAGGTTGATGCTCCACTTGATGATGCTAACGTTGGCCGCTTCAACGAACTTCTTCGCGAGATGAGTTCAGAGTCGCAATTTATTCTTATTACACATAATAAAAAAACCATGGAACTTAATGACACGCTTTACGGCGTGACCATGCAAGAGCCCGGCGTATCAAAAGCCGTGTCCGTGCAACTCCATTAGTGGTTTGTGACAGGGGAATAGCTACTCTAGGATGAGGATGCTATCCCCTCTTTAAGGGATACTATGTTCTGCTACCTTCTTTGCTTTTCTATGCTCTCAACTTTTTCATTTTCAGCTCAGGCAAAATCCTTTGTCCCTGAATCGTTTAGTGCGAGCTTTGAAGAGAGCTTTATTTCTGCGGCCACTGGAAAAGAGAAAAAGAGTTTTGGGAAAATTGATTACAAGTATCCCGGCAATATCCGCTTTGAAAAAGTTTCTCCAGATCCTTCAACATTTGTGAGT
>CAMDDI010000229.1 GCA_945890905.1 Bacteriovorax stolpii | reverse complement strand
CCCCAGTCTGAATTTCGTGCGAGGCTGGCCCCCCAAGTAATGAGCGCGTCCTGAGGGACATTATTTACAATAATCTGCCAATAATCCAAATTCGACACTTGCGTTTCAATTAAAGTTTTAATTAATTGGTAGACGTTAACGCCTTCTTTTTTCAGATGTAGGAAAAATGGGTAGGCATCATATGTTCGCTCAAACAGTGGCTTAACTTCGCTCACATATTTTTGAAAATACCCCTCACCAAATTGAGGAGTGGCTTCGTCAACAAAGTCTTCTCCCGCAAACATGGCAGAACCTTCAAAAATCCAGGCAGGCTTAGAAATAACACCATTGTAAGTGCCGGCCATTTGAAATTGGAAACAATGAAAAACTTCATGGGCGATAACTGATTTTCTCGTAATCCCACCAGATAAATAACCGGGTGCTGTAAATAAAATCAAGCATCGCTGCGCTGGGGAAGCGTCATTGAGAGTCCATCTTTGTGAGGCATCAATACTTACACTTTGGGCCATAGCAAATGCTTCACCCGAATTGATGCGTGTGAGAGTAGCTTGTATACCGTCGTCAACAAATCTGCGTGAATTTTGGATAATCGCCGGAATATTGAGGCGTACCCCAGATGACATTTCAAACTTTAGGACAGCGGTGTTAGCGGTTTTTTGATCTTCATCACGTAGATCCATTTCGACTCGATCAATTACAAGGGCAAAGGTGTTTAGACTGATGCAGGAGAATGCGAAAATAGAAGCCAAATTCTTGAGCATAAAAACCTTATATATTGATAATTTAACGACAGGAGGTCATCCCTTGAATTGATTCCAAAGTCAAATATCAATCACTCGTAGGATTAAATATTCACACCATGCGCTTCTTCAGCCAAAGCAAGTACGGTTTAGATGAAATGATCCACCTAATTTTAAGACCCATTGATTCTTCTTATTCGGATGAGTATCAAATGCCAGAACTCCCCGAGGCATATGCACGCAAATTAAAACTGTAATGATATTCTTGAGTTAGTGATTTAGAGCGTACTTCACTCTGCGATTCGGGTTCTCTTATCTTTTTTCTACTATCCACGAAATATCACAAATTGAAGTTCTCGGCGCGAATCAGCTATCCTCTGACCATTCAGCCTTAAGCACTCGCATGTGGGGGCGAAAGGGGCTTAAGTACAACCCACGCCAGCACTGCACCTACCGTTTGGGCCAATACAAACGGGAAGAAGTGAGCAGGTGCCATTCCCCCAAAAGAGTTGGTAAACATCCTAGCAAAAGTTACGGCTGGATTTGTAAAAGCAGAAGACGATGTAAACCAATATCCCGCAGCTATGTAGGAAGCAATACTTATCGGAGCAAACTCTACATGCTTTTTTCCAGAAAGTGCTATTACTGCGATCAAACCAAAAGTCGCTACAATTTCTGAGTACAGTAAATTAATTCCTGATCTCTCAATTGAAGAAGTAATAAAAACTGGAAGATTGAATAAAAGATGAACCAACACAACACCAAGATAAGCACCGGCAATCTGTGCTGTGATAAACACTACTAATTCTTTTTTCTCCATTCGTCCCCAAAGAAGCTCAACCAAACTTACAATCGGATTGAGATGTGCCCCAGAAACTGCTCCTAATGACTGTATGAGTACGAACAGTCCAAGTCCTGTCGCTATTGAATTAACTAGTAGTGCTAGACCAGTCTGACCTGGAAAAAGATTTTGGCCCATCACTCCCGAACCTAAAACGATTAAAACCAGGAATGCAGTCCCTAATAGTTCTGCCCAAAACTTAATAATCATTTCTCACCTAGAATGCTTGGAAGATTCTTTATAGTAAGTTCAATCTCATCCCTTACTCTTCGATAGACTTTGAGTATTTCATCTTCATTCGTCATGTCTTTAGTCAAAGCAGGAGGATCTTGAAATCCAACATGAATCACCTTTCCAACAGGAAAATACGGGCAATTCTCTTTAGCTGAATCACAAACTGTAATAATGTAATCAAAAGTAATCTTCGGCAACTCATCTGTGATTTTTGAAAATTGAGATGAAATATCTATTCCTGCTTCTTTCATAACCTTCAGAGCTCTTTCGTTCATGCCGTGCTTTTTGGTTCCTGCGGAATATACGTTGAACTTATTACTCCACAGATGGCGGCAAAATCCCTCCGCCATCTGTGAACGACATGAATTTCCTGTACAAAGAAACATGATACTCTTCTTCATGACTTAACAACAACTCTTTGCCGTTGAAGTTTTAGGCGCACAACAAGCTGTCGCACTTACTTCTTTCACTTTTTCGTTAAAGACCTCGATATCGTTCATGGTGTGATAAGCTTCCCAAGCGATACCAGATGGGTCTTTAACCCAAGCCTTCTGAGATTCGGCGTAACAACATGTTGTTGTCCCTTCATCATAGATTCCGAGATCGGCCTTCTTCAGACGCTCAGTTAATTCATTTAACTCTGAGCTTTCATCAACCTGAAAACCAAGATGGTCTACGCCTTGATCTCCAACCCGAGTTGAAATGGCAAAGTTGATCCTAGGGTCTTCCAGCATCCATTTGGCGTAATCATCTTTCTGCTTAGATGGCTTTTGCCCAAATAGAGTTGAATAAAATTGCACTGATTGATTGAGGTCTTGTACACCTACATGAACATGAAATCGTTTCATAAAATTTCCCCTTTAACATTTACAGTTAAGGCCAACATCAAAGCATTCTTGTACTTTGAATTGTCTAATGTTGTCCTGGCTTGCATCACAAGCACACGCTAGCTTCTCGAGACTAACTTTCATGCGATTGAGATCAGCAATTTTTCCTTCAATTTCTTTAATCTTTGCCGTTGTTTTTGCTTTTACTGTTCCACAGGTCAAACGTGGTTTTGTATTCAGCTCAAGGAGTTCTTTTACTTCACTCAAAGTGAAGCCGAGCTCCTGAGCTTTCTTGATAAAAACAATTCGCTGGGCATCTTCCTCGTTATAAGTTCTAAAGCCAGTCGAAGTTTTAGGCTCGCGAAGAAGCTCCTTACGTTGGTAGAATCGAATAGTTTCTACACCTACACCGGCCATTTCAGCTAATTTGCCTATAGTTATCTTTTCCATAGAACAACTATAACATCCGTACCATGGTACGGAGTCAAAAAGTTTTTCGAAAAATAAATTATTGGTGCGAATGGGTGCGAATCAAGATAATATACTTAACAATTTCATGAGGTTATTAGCCATGCCGGAACTACCCGATCTAACTTCGGGGACAACACAAATCACAGGAATTTCAATCGTTTGTTGATGAATACAGATCTAAGCAAAGCCTCATCATTTCACCCCATATAACTTGTTTTCACTTTGTTTCATGGATTCAGTCGGAAATTCTTAGGATATTACGTTTTTTCGTAACATCCCAATATTTCACGAAAAACACTAGCTTTTTAAAATCTTACGATATAACGTAAGATTTCATGATAAAATGTCGATAGGATGTAGGGCATGGCAACAAAAAAGCCAGAAACCGATAGGGGGCACATTGAAGAGGTTAAAATCTCAAAACCTATCATTTTCAACGGTAATGAAATTACTGATCTAAAAATTGAGATTGATCACATTAACCATGGGATCAATAAGAAGACGAAGAGGCTTAACGTAAAAAAGCGCACTAACTTTACCGTAAACGATGTAGTTAGATTTTTGCGTGAACTGAACGATGAAGATATTGAGGCCGACGAAAAAAAAGGGCCAATCTTAAAGTTTTCCGTTCGAGTCAATTGTCCAGTTCCAGGGATTTTTCACAAGAAGGAATTTATCTTGGTTTTTGATACAAACGAAAACAAAAAGAATGAACTCCACACGATAACAATCGTACCAGGGTGGTAAAAAATGAATTACACTAATGAAGAACTACTAAAAAGAATTGAGAAGGCGAAGAAGAATAAGGCCAAGCTGACTCATATTACCGACAAGACAGAACTCACAATTGATGACCGTTTCAAAATCTCACTCTGTCGTCACTTTGTTCAGTTTATCAATGAAAAGAAGATGAAATCGGTTGGACTCTCTAAGCTTCTCGAGATTCCACCCTCTAGGGTTTCCGAGATTGTTAACTACAAAATCAAGACTCATTCTATAGAGCACCTTCTGGGATACCTCCAGCAGCTATCTTCACACTCTCCACGTATCAGAGAATACCTCAACCTCATTGGGGTTGCTGTTGAAGCACCAAGCATGAGTGCATCTAGGACCAAGGAAATTTCAAAAAACATTAAGAATCTTTACTCAAATGATTCTGAACATCGCAGAGTTTATGCCTAGATCAAATGAAGCGGTGAAAAAGAAATCCAAGAAGCTTGCAGTGGCGCCTGATCTCTTGCCTTCGGATGCAAACGGCTCAGGTGCTTCATTAACACTTGCTGAGGTTTAGCATAGCGAATACAAGGTTAAGAAAAATGGCAAAGATGTAAGTCCACGTCTGAAGTCTTTGAACAAAAGGTAACTTGCCTTCAATGGCAGACATATTTTTCGTTGCTAGTTCAATTTTAGCGCTCTCGTTAGCAATCGAAGAATCTAGCAATTCAGTAGTCCATGACTTTCCATCTGGAGTATAAGCAATCCCAAACTTTACTGCCTGACAAAACTCTGGTTTTTTTAAGACATCCAAATGCTTTTCAACCCTGATTTTTGCTACGTTGATTTTATAAAAAACGGGCATTTTTATTATTATCCATCCTCCACACAAGCCAGAAACCAAGTACAATATCCATGATATAAACAATATTGCCAAATGAGTTTTACCTAATTGTGGAGAGAACTGAACACTCAGGGCAAGTGAACTAAAACCAAGTAACGTGAAG
>CAMDDI010000228.1 GCA_945890905.1 Bacteriovorax stolpii | reverse complement strand
CAGGAACCTGCGCAGTTGGTGCCGTACTGAATGAGAAACCTGGACCTACAGGAGTGGTAAGACCGTCACGAACCGGATCGTAACCAAAAGTGACACCACGAGAGAGACCAATACGTTTTGAATAGGCTTCATTGGCCTCAACAATTTTTGCTTCGATTAAGATTTGTGGCGTTTGGGTATCAAGAGTTTCAATAATTTTCTTAATACGCTCAATAGATTCAAGGGTATCTTTTACAATTAAACTGTTTGTTCTTTCATCTGTTTGGATCGAGGCGCGAGGACCAAGAGTTGGAGCCGCAGCACCAGCAGTAGCACCTGCATTGGTACTTAAGTAATCAGTAACAATTCTTGCAATATCTACAAGAGCCGCGTAGTTAATGAGAAAAACTCTGGTTACCATGGGCTCAAAAGTTTCTTTTAGTTTTGCATTTTCAAGCTCTTCTTTCTTCTCTTTAGTTTGTTGAGCTAGAGTTTTCACAATGAGAATATTGGCATTTTTATCCGCCGAGAGTTTTGAAATATTCATGATGGTATCTAAGGCCTGATCCCATGGAATATTGGTTAAACTCAAAGTAAGATTTGGAAGAGTATTAACATCCTTATCAATAATGATGTTAAATCCCGATGTATCTGCAATCATATTAAGTACTGCGGGAACGGGAATGTCTTTTACATTAATCGAAATTCTTTTTCCTATGTATTTCTTTGGACCAGAGAGAGTAAGGTTCTGCAGAATATCTTCAACATCATGAGACTTTGGAACATGCAAACCGACTGAATCTGAAACTCCAGCACTACCTGAAAGTGGGCCATCCTCAGAAGTGCGGATTTTGGTATTAGTAAAGGCACCGAAACGGTTTTCAATATTGAGAACAATACGCTTTACACCCGTTTCAAGAACTGAACGGACGTTATCACGCAACTGAATGGCAAACCGAATATCTTTAGGTGAACCTGGCTTTTTGTAACCAGAAATATAGACCGTACTCCCTGGAAATTCCGAAGTATCAATTCCGCGCAAAAGTTTCGGAGACACTTTTACATTTTTCACATCAAGAATAATTTGTTTATCTTCGGTAACATGAAATCTCTCGGCCAGAATATCTTTATCAGCTTCGATAATAAGTTTGCTCACTTCGCCTTCTTGGACAAAGTTCACATTTACAATTTCTTGTGCGTGCGTAACTGCTGAAATCAGCAGAACACAAGTGATAAGAAAAAATCCTTTCTTCATATTGCTTCCTTAGTTTACTTGGAAATCGGGATGACCGTTTCTAAGTATTCCTCTTGACCATAAACATTTATGATCTTTTCGACTAAAACGATGCCTCCTGGCAAGATCGCTTTCAACTCTGCATCATCGGGACCGATCTTCATTCCTTCTTTCAAAACAACGATCTCTTTATCCTTCTCACTAGATTGTACCATCGCTCGGCGTTCTTTTCCAATAAGTACACCCACGACTTTCATTTCTTGCAGAGAAATCTCATTCAAAGAAGCTTCTTTTATATTGCTGTAGTTGCCTTTACCAGTTGAGAAGTATCCTTTCTCATTCTTTTTGCCGTTAGCTTTAATCGCAGGGGACTTAAATGGGTCACGAAGCTGAAAAGGATTCTCAATAGTCGTCTTATCTTTAAAGAAATTAGTTTCACTCTTTGGAGCCGCCATTGCCCCTACGATACCAAGAAGTAAAAAGAAAATTATATTCAGCATGTTATTGAACCGCCGTATCGAGTTTGTCTAGCTTATCAAAACCTCGATCCACTTTAAAACTAGGGTTATATCGGTAAGCTTGAATGGTCGCCTCAGCACTGATCATTTGGAAACGACCTTTCTGACTTCCCGTTGTGTTCACTAGCTTAAGGTCTTTAATATTATAAATTCTTGAAGTGTTACCCATGCGTTCAAAGAAGATGAGGAACTGAAGGAAAGTACCCTTGGCCTTAAGAACATAATCTTTAGAAATATAGTAGGTACTGGTCGTCTCTTTCCCTGGGGTCAAACTCGGCTCTTTAATATTTAAAGTCGCCATTTCTGTTTGAAAGAAAGTCAAAATAGTTGAATCATTCGTTTCAGCTGGAAGTTGCTTTTGAACGTTCTCAATATTTTTGGCCACTTCTTCTACACGAAGCTTATATTCTTCAGCTTTTTTGACGAAGGTTTCAATCTCTTTGAGTTTTTTCTTGGTTTGAACAATTTGGGCTTCAACTTCAGGGATCTGATTTTTTACTTCCGAAACCTGAACATCATGAGCAATATAAAGCTCATAACCAGCGTAAAGCCCGTAGAGCAAAATGAAGATATGTAAATTGGTGATGATCTTATTGACTAATTCTTTCATTGGTCAAACCTTCCAATGATAAACTTCACATCAAAAGTTTCGATTCGGGATTTATCTGAATCACGCACTGTACTCTTTGTTCCTGTAATATTGGCTTCTTTAACAAAGACGGATGAACGAAGACTGGTCACAAAATTTCCAATGCTCGAATAGTCACTAGCTTCGCCAGAAACAAGCATAGAGTTTTCTGAAATCTCTAAACTTTTGAGCCATAAATTCTCAGGAGTGTTTTTGGCCACGTAAAGCAGTAATGATGAAGGATTTTTCTTCTCCGAAATCGCCTGTTTTACTGCAAGCAACTTCTTACCAAGGTTTTCTTCTTGGGCTTTAAGTTCTTTGATTTGGGTTTCGAAATTTTTAGATTTATTCACTTTCGATTTAACTTTTTTGAGATCACTCTGCCTAGACTGAAGTTCAGTGTTTGCAGTTTCAAGTTCAGCCTCCCACATAGGAACTAGCACAAAGTCAGGGACGTAGATTAGAACGATGACCAGAAGAAGTGCCTTGATTTTTACGCGTGTAAAATCGAAACCACCAAGGTTGGAGATATCGAGCTGTTTTTTGTTATTAGCGAGGTTAATCTTAATCATTAAGTGACTTTCCTCATGGCAAGTCCAATCACAACAGCTGAGATAGCCGATAGCTGCTCGATATTTTGACCAAGTTTACGTTCGTTGATCTTTACTGAGTCAAAGATATTCATTCTTTCAACTTCCATCGCAGTAAGTGCTGAAAGTTTTTCAACCAGGCCAGGAAGTAAAGACGACCCACCTGTGACAAAGCAATAACTAACTTTTTCAGCAGAACCTTGAGTAACGTAAAAATTAATATTCTTTCTTACTTCAGATAATTGCTGATCAAGCTGGGTATTGATGATGTTAAGAATTTCTTCAGGCAATTCACTAGAAGTTTTAAGATCCTCAGCTTCTTCGTAACTCACTCCCATTTGACGCTGGATTTCTTCTGTAATCAAACCACCACCGATGGCGAGCTCTTTTGTAAAAATCGGTCCACCACGTTTGTAGACAATAATTTTTGTACTTTGAGCTCCGAAATCAATAAGTAGAGATCCTTGAGCATAATCTTCTAAATTTTTAGCAGCAAATTCTTCAAATACATTGGAAACAGCAATCACATTGAGATCAATCATTCTCACATTAAGGCGGGCTTCTTTGAGAATTTCAGAATATTTTTCAATCAATTCATTTTTTGCCGCGGCAACCAAGGCATCATTTCCTCCACCTTCGTTCTCCCCTAAAAGATGAAAATCAATCTGGGATTCATCGGCACCAAATGTAATATACTGTTCTGATTCCCACATAACATGATCTTCCACTTCTTCACGAGATCCTTCTGGAACACTCAGTCGTTTAGTCATGGTATTTGGGCCATAGAGGCCAAGACATGCAGATTTGGATTTAATTCCAGATTGTTTGATGGCTTCAAGAAGACCATCAGATACTTCACCAGGTTTTTGAATTTCATCTTCGATAATGGCCGCTTCAGATAAAACGAAAATTCCAAACCGTTCAACTTTGAATTTCCCAGGGCCACCAGAAAGTTCACAGACTTTGATACTATGTGCCCCTATATCCACGCCAAAGATTGCACCTGGATTTAGTTTTCCCAATAAATCATCAATCTGTTGTTTCAATGATGCTGCCAAAGTCTTCCCTGTCTTTGATAAATAAATGTACTAATTAATTATAGGCAGAGAGGAAATGGGTTAACAAGGATTTAGTGCCTCACGCCATCAGAAGAACCATGATTGTAGCTCTGCAGATAGCTCAGGGAAAAAGATTTGAAGAGTAGCGACGATGAGAATGGCCGGTCCGAAGGCAATTGGTTTTTCTTTGTTCATTTTTTGAGCTGCAATCATCCCAACTCCAACGATCGCCCCAAGAAAGCAACTTAGGAAAATATTAAAAACAATGCCCATAGGACCAAGAATCAGACCTAAAATTCCAAAAAGTTTAATATCGCCCCCACCCAAACCAACCTGTCCGCGGATTTTATAGAACAACCAGGTCACTATTAGGGGTACCCCAAAACCAATCACTCCACCACTTAACCAGTAGGGCCAAGGGTGGTGAATGATCGCAAAAGGAAAAATACAGGCAAGAAGATAGAGATTTAGGGAATCGAGCAGAAGATGATGATCTAAATCGATAAAAAAATGGCAAATGAAAACACAGGCCACTATGAAGTGGTAAACGTAGTAACCCATGTTTACCATGTTCGGGTCATCCGGAAACAACCAAAAAGAAACCATACCTGTAAGAATTTCAATTAAAGGGTAGCGCCAAGAAATTCGTTTGCCACAGAAGGCGCACCTACCACGAAGAAAGATAAAACTGAAAATGGGAATATTATGAAACCATTTAAGTTGGGTGCCGCATTGAGGACAGCCAGAGCGCTGAGAAACTAGGTCCTTTTTTGCTGGAAGACGCAAAATAACTACATTGAGAAAACTTCCAATCAAGCACCCAAAAATCGCAGCATAAAT
>CAMDDI010000227.1 GCA_945890905.1 Bacteriovorax stolpii | reverse complement strand
AAAAATGGTTCCCGCTATGGTTGGACTTTATCTTTTCGGTGCTATTTGGATTTTGTTTGCCCGTTATGAAATGATTCCCGAAATGTTTAGCCAAATCTTCTCAGGTGCGTTTGCTGGAACCGCAGCTGTGGGTGGATTTGCTGGCGCTGCCTTTAAAGATGTGATGATTATGGGTATTCGTCGTGCCACATTTTCAAACGAAGCTGGGATGGGATCTGCCGCTATGGCCCACTCTGCGGCCAAATCTACTCCCATACAAGAAGGTATTGTTGCTCTTTTAGAGCCTTTCATTGATACCATCGTGGTTTGTACTATTACTGCTGTGGCATTACTTTTAACAGGTGCTTGGCAAGTTCCCGGTCTTGCAGCTGGGTCAGAAATGACTGCACATGCATTTGAATCGGTCATGGGCCCCTCTGGTCGATGGATTGTCACTTTAACTGTTACTCTTTTTGCTTTCTCAACACTTATTTCTTGGAGTTACTACGGTGAACAAGGGGTAACTTTTGTTTTTGGGGAAAAATGGATTTCAACTTATCGCTATGTTTTCATCGCCTTTATTTTTATCGGGGCGATTGCTCAGTTAAATATTGTGTTGAATCTTTCAGATGCAGTTTATGGACTATTGGCGCTGCCTAATATGTTTGCCTGCTATATGCTTTTGCCTAAAGTTAAGGAACTCCTTAATGATTACAAAACCAAATTGAAAAATGGTGAGATTAAAACTTACAAATAAGCATAAAAATGGCCCCTGAAAAGGGGCCTTTTTTATGATTTTAATTTTTTAAAAAAATAATAAACCGGAACACCTGCAAGGATAAAACCTAATCCAATCAGTGAGGATTGCGGTGAAGTTATGACCGTGTTTATTAGAAGTAAAACTCCTAAAACAATAAATACAGCTGGCAGCACCGGGTATCCAAGGGCCTTGTATTCGCGAACAATATCAGGTCGCTTTTTTCTCATGACAAATACAACACTTGTGACCATGGCATAAAAAATCCAGGCAGAAAAAACCACATAGTCTGTGAGTTGATCAAAGGTTCCTGATAAGGCCAGGGCAATTGAGACGATAGCTTGGACAATGATCGATACCACCGGGACATGAGTTGTTTCACTGACGTTTCCTAACTGCTTAAAGAATAAACCATCTCTGGCCATAGCATAAGGCACGCGAGCGCTTGTGAGTATCGAGCCGTTCATGGCACCCAAAGAAGAAAAAACAAAGGCCAAAGAAAGAATGGCCACTCCAGAAGTCCCAAGAAAGGAAAGAGATGCTTTTGTAGCTATGGGAAGAGCATCAGGAAACAGACTTGAGTTTGAATTAATAACCTCAGAAAAAGGGAGAGCATAAAAATAGGCGACATTCGCCATGGCATAAAGAACTAAAATGGCGAACATTCCAATCATAAACGAAAGGGGAACATTGCGTTTTGGATTTTGAATTTCTCCTCCTACCATTGAGAGATTGCACCATCCATCATAGGCCCAGAGGGCCGCAAGAACTGCTGATCCAAATGCAGACCAACCAGCAAAACCACTTTGGCCTGGCGAATGTTGAGTCAGATGCGAAAAATCCACTTCGTGACCAAAGAAAAAAATCCCCAAGGCAATGCCAGCGATAATAAGAATTTTGAGGAAGGTCATAAACGATTGGATCTTTCCACCGAAGGCGACACTAAAGCAGTTGAGCAATGAAAATAAAACGATCATTAAAACTGCAGCAGATGTTCTTCCCCCAAGAAATGTGAGGTCCATCATACCGCTCATGAAAGTCATTCCACCTACAGCATAGGCCGCAATTGAGCCCGGAGAACCAATCCAAAACCTCATCCATCCATAGAGGAAGGCCCATAGATCGCCATAACCTTCTTTCAAGTAAATGTATTCTCCGCCTGCATCTGGCATGATAGAACCAAGCTCAGCATAGGCAAGTGCACCGGTAAGAGAGAGTAGGCCCCCTACAACCCATGCCAAAAGCACATAGCCTGGTGAGCCAACAAGTTGTGCCATCGTCGCAGTTTTCAAAAAGACTCCCGTCCCGATAATGGTTCCGATGACTATGGCGATCCCATCAGTAAGAGTCAGACCACGGATAAGAGATGTTTTAGTCGTCATAAGTTCCTATTTTTTTGCTTTGTGCAGATAAGATTTAAATTTTTAATTGAAATATAATATCGACTTGCCCTGTTAGTTCTCAAACAATGATTAAACCGACCGTTCAATTTACGGATGTGCATGAGATCCCTTGCCTGGCCTTGCTTTCTTTCTTAGTTTTAAATGTTTATGCTCAAAATGAACAGTTTTCCCCCAGTAGGAATCAATTAAGGCGATCTTTCTCGCGATCAAGAATGAGTCTGACCAATTGCAAGATAGGTTTCGTCCAGAACTTTTTGCTGAAGCTCAATATTCTGAAACCCGTGAAAGGGCCATCATTTCTTTTATTCCCGCATGGAGTCCTTTAAAAAGGCACAAGTGGCTCCAATTCCACATTACGTATGGATCTTCAAGTTGATCGTTGGAAAGATCTCTTCGGGCGCTTGAGTAAGGCGCAAAGTGATTCGGCCATATTCAATAAACAAAGAGCTGAATTAGATCGAAATATTAATCGCAAGGCTTTTGTGATCACTCTTCGTCGCGTTCATTAGTCTCTCGTGGCCAGCAATGAACTTTGCTATCGCCACTATTATCACTCTTCTTTTATTTATTCCTAGTTAGGTGGGTATTGTGCCGATGTTTGGGATGAATTTAGATCCCATCACAATTCTTGCCCTGATTATTGCGATGGGGATGTTTGTTGATAACTCCATTGTGTTTACAGATAACTTTGTCGATCTGCGAAGAAAAGGCATGAAGACTCACGAGACTTGCGGTCGACTTATTCCTTAGATTCTTCTACTGTAAACAGACAGTTGTTACCGCCTGTACTCATATAATCACCGGCCACAAGTTTAGTTAGAAAAGCTTGACGAGTTTTTGGTGATGCCGGAGTTGTTCCCCAGTAAACGGCGAACAATTCTTTACCAATCAAAATACCGTATTCAGGAAATTTGCTGTCATCTTTCTTACAAAACTGAACTGGAGTAATACTCGCATCTGATCCATCCATACCATTAGTTCCATCTGCACCATTTGATCCGGCCACACCTGGAATCCCTTGAACTCCCGGAATACCTTGCTCACCATTGATTCCATTTACACCATTACAAACTTCAACCGGACTTGATGATCCACTTGTGAGTTTGATCCCACCATTTGGACAAGCGGCACTTGCTACAATTCCTTCTAAGCTCAGCGATGCGTTCATTCCGTTGGCACCGGCAGCACCGTCTGATCCATTCAATCCGTTACAAAGAGCTTTGACTTTAATGATGGATTCATCACTGGCAAGAACCCCATCAGCGTTGCTATCGCGAAAGGTATAAACGGAAATACCACCAGTAGGACAAGCAAGACCTGGCTCGATGTCTAGAAAATCAACTCCGGTAGAGACGCCATTCACTCCAAAAGTAGTGGCCCCATCAATTCCGTTGACTCCATCTTGTCCGCTTTTCCCACAAGACATAAGGGTAGCTGAAGCTAAGATAATCAAAAAAAAGTGTTTCATAAATTTCCTTGTTTAAGTTGCACTCAAGGCTATTGAAGCAAGGTCAATGCCAAGTTAAAGAGCTGTATATTCGACGGGTTGGGCAAGTTTTGAGAGGAGCAAAGTGGCTCAGGTGCACTTTGGATGGGGTCGATAAGGATACACAAATGAGTGTTCAAAATTTAGACATCATTTACGATTCTATATTCTTTTCATGAGCACATCGAAAAATCTCATACTGCCTTATAATTTGTCCATGAAACAGCTCCTCTTTTTAGGTCTACTTTATCTCTTAACCATACCTTTTGCAGAGGCTCGCCTCATTGGCGGCAACCTCGCAGACAAAAATTCTTACCGTTCAACTGTCTATAACGGTTCATGTACCGGAACAAAAATTGGACCTAAAACTCTGCTGTTTGCGGCCCATTGTTTTCTCGACAGTGATACCCGAAGACTTAAAACTCAATATTCAAATAATGCTCGATTTATTTTAGAAACTCACTATGGTGTGTTTTATCCAGTGACTGTTGAGAACGTTTATACTCATCCCACTTATGCGGCCGAACTTATTCGTCTGGCACGTGTGAGACAGAGTGATTTCTCAGTAGGTAGTGGATCTTATGATGTGGCCATCATGAAAATAAAAGAAGAAACACCTTCAATCCCTGTGGGCACAATTGATTACTCTCCCTCTGAAATTGGTGATGATGTGATTATTGGTGGATATGGTTGTGAAGATACGGCCACAATATTATCAAAAACCAAAGGTCATCGTTTCAAAGTTGCGGCAGTGAAAGTTGAGCCGGATCCACAGATCTCAAGAGTACAGGGACAGAACTCTGCTAACATGTATCGCTTTAATTTTTTTACCACAGGAATTAAAAAAGATGCCCGAGCTGCAAGTATTTGTCCTGGGGACTCTGGCGGGCCAGTATACCGTAACCGCAAAGTTATTGGAGTGAATGCTACTTATCTCTTTCTAGATCGATCTGGTGTGGCCCAATATAATGCTCACGCCAGACTTGCTGATATCAAAGACTGGATTGAATCAATCCCTCAATAAATCAAACACGACTTACGCTGTTCAATCCACTCAGGCTGATTTTTTTTCATGATGGCCTGATATTCTGCCTCAGAGCCGCGCTTTTCAACCCAGTGACGAAGTTCATCGGTTCCGTTGATAAGATCCACCGGCTCTTTATGAAACTCATACTCGTAAGGCGGCTGCTTCCATTTAAAATCACTTCCTAGCTCGTGATACATTTCACGCAAAAGGTACTGACACAAACGCCATGG